>JBJOON010000066.1:0-10330 GCA_046051235.1 Bacteroidota bacterium | reverse complement strand
AGCAATTGTCATCAACTTTCGAATGATGACCAATGTGATTTCCGCTCCACAATACAACGTTGTTTCCAATTTCAGTGAAAGGTTGAAGGGTGTTGTCTTCGAAAATGAAAACGTGTTCTCCCAATTTTACATTTCTCCAAACGAAGGCGTATGAGCTCACGTAAGACGCGATTTCATATCCTAAAGCTTTGGCTTCCAAATAGACTTGCGTGCGAAGTCTATTTAGTTTGGTGTAGACACATGCTCCAAAGAACGCATGATCATTGGGGTTGTAGAGCGAAGGCAAATCTTCGAAAGCCACCAATGGCAATCCGAAAATTTCTACTTTATTTATGTATTCGCGATGAACGCAGAAAGCTACCACTTCGTAATCGCTGTCGTGCGTGAAGTATTCATAGGCGATTTCCGCAAACTCTGTATTTCCAAAAATGACTAGTTTGTTCTTCATGTTATTTGTGTTTGACAAATAAGATATCCTCTCTTCTATTCGCCATGGGCAAGGCATTATTTTGCGGAAGCAAGAAGGCCTCCACTCCATTCTCCCTGCCCATTTTCAAAATTGAAAAAACATCTTCGTCGTTGAACTCACCTGGCTTTTTTTCATTCCAATTGATTTCTGGAAATGAATTCGGACCGTGGTTGTTCTGATGAAATTGAATGCCTTCTTCCGAACTGAAGAAACGGTTTCGTTTCGACACATTCGGAATATCGCCAATAAGCGCAACTCCGCCTGGGGCAAGCAGCTCGCAGATCGCTTCGACAAACAATTCAACACTTGATTCCACGGCGATGTAATGCAAAACGCTGTAGCAGATGATGGCGTCAAATGAATTCTTGTTTTCCTTCGACCATTGTTTTGTTTCGTTGGGAAACATGGCCGAAAACTTTTCGCAAAATGAAAAATCGGGAAGCTGATTCAGCATTTCTTGTGAATCTATGAGCACAACATTTTGTCCTTTCTCTTCTGCGTTCTTCAACAACATGAAAGGCAAGTCGCTGCACCCTGGACCTATGTCTAGGACACTTGCATTTTCCAAGGAAAGCGTTGAAACTTTCGATTGTATATCGTCCCAAATCTGCACTTCCTTTCCTTCACGAAAGTGATTGAAGAATCCGATTTTCTCATAGCGCGAAAGACTTTCATCGTTCGCCAATGTTTTGAATTTATTGAAATCCAAATCAGATAGTTTTTCGATCTTGTTCTCTTCGGTCATGATCTACAGGTATTGAGCAAGTTCGAAATTATTGTAATGTGCTTCATTCGTTTTCATGAGCTCTGCCACCTTTAAGCTTCCGGCTTGCAGGCGAATGATCGGATCCCATCCGATGGCTGAAGGAAGAATACCCATGTGTCCGGCAGGGACATTTTCCGGATGGAAATTTATTTCATGTTGAAATAAATCGGCTTCGTGAACGTCACCTGCGAAGCGCAGGATGAGTGGGGAACTTAACGTCTTCCAGATTTTAAAATTCAACAAAGGAAAAGTTCCCCAGAGGTTTTCGGAAAAAGGCGAACCCGTGTAAATCACGGCTGAAGCCGACTTCCACTCGTTCGGAATTTCTGTAACGTTCCAATCGCCGAGATAGGATGCTCCTAAATTTTCAATTTCACTTTTGTATTCATACGGACAATACACCCCCACTGCGGCTGACATGCTTACCAGAGGTTTGCATAGGTAGGGCGTGAAGTCGTTGTTCGAGACAACGATGAATTTATTTCGATAAGGAGTTTGTTTTGCGTCTTGAATAAGTCGAACAACCATATCGCCGAGGTAACCGAAGACATCGACTTGCCCATGTCTTTCGTTGGTTCCCGCAACGCGGATTCCCTTCGACTTGCAAAAATCTAAATCGAGATCTTGCGGGCGAAATTCCCAGGCTTCAAACATGAGCGGGATTCGACATGAAGTAGAAACTCGCTCGAGAATGGTGCTATCCAATGGTCGAAGCGCTCCGCTGTTTGTCACAACGGCTGCTCTTTCCCAAGGCATTTGATTTTTTTCTGCGTGGAAGTGAATTCGGTTTGAAACTCCGCATTGTTCGGCTAACGCCTGAACTTCGTTTATGCAATCGCTTGTAGATCCATATTTCGAATCGCGCGCGAAGGCGTGAACCTCTGCCCCTGCAAGCGCTGCCAATATTGGCGTGCAGGCATAGGCACCCGAAGCGGCTTCAGTAATAACACATTCGTTTTGCAATTGAATGTTTAAGTCTTGAATGATATGTTGAAGTTTTTCTTTCAACTTAAATTTCAATTTTAACTTCTTTTCCGTTTTGCTTTATGCTGTGCTGAGCTGCTTCCAGAATTCGAATGGTGTTTAATCCGCCCATTGCAGAAGCACGAGGCTCTGAATTGTTTTCGATGGAGGAAATAAAGTCTTGCGCCATTTTTTTGAGTGGCTCGGCCAATTCAATTTTCGGAACATAGACATCTCCAACGCGATAGTCGATCATGACTTTTTGCTTTTCTTCAAGAGTACTTACGCTGTGAGCAGTATCGTAGACTTTAATTTTTTCGGTGGGTTCCATGTCGTTGAACACAACCATCTTTTCACTTCCCCCCAACAACATCAATCTAATCTTCACAGGTGAAGACCAAGAACAATTGAAGTGGGCTATGAAATTATTTTGATAATTCACTGTAAGGTAAGCTATGTTCTCTATTCCATTGTGAATGTGGCTTACGCCGGTTGCATTAACGCTAATGGGTAATTCGTCTGACAAGTAATCGAGAACTGAAATATCGTGTGGGGCAAGATCCCACAGCACATTCACATCTTGCTGAATTAGCCCGAGGTTAATTCGCGTTGAATCGAAATATTTCAAATCACCCAATGCTCCCTCCTCCTTCAGCGCTTTCATTTTCTCAACCGCACCTGTGTAAAGGAATGTATGATCGACCATAAGCAACTTTCCTTTTTGAGCAGCCAGATCAATCAATTCCTTTGCTTGCGCAACAGTGGCGGTCATAGGCTTTTCAAGAAGTACGTGCTTTCCAGCGAACAAGGCGCGTTTCGCCAAATCATGATGAGTAAAAACGGGAGTAGCTATTACCACAGCATCTACATCTGTGCTGTTAAAAGCATCATCGGCCGAAGTTGAGGTTTTCAACGTTGGAAATAGGCTTGTAGCTTGTTCCAATCGGTTCAATTGAGAATCGATCAAGATTTCTACTTTTGCATTTCCAAGTGACATGAAGTTACGAAGCAGGTTTGGTCCCCAATATCCGTATCCAATTAGCGCGATTCTCAGCATGACATTCGTTTGGCATCGAAGTTATTGAAAAATGAAAAGACTACCAATTAATTAAGAGAGGAAAGCTAGCTCTAATAGAAAAAAACAAAGTTTGATAAAAGATATCTTAAAAAATGAACCTTTTGGAAAAGGTAGTGTTTCATCTTTAAAATAATAAGTTATGCGCCCTCAAGAGTTCACCATTAAGGACCTGGAGAATTTCTCGGGAATTAAAGCACATACCATTCGCATATGGGAGCAACGCTATGGAATTCTCTCTCCAGACCGCACGGACACGAACATTCGTAAATATAACGACAAAGATTTAAAGTCTCTGTTAAACATAAGTCTACTGAATAGCCTTGGTTACAAAATTTCGAATATCGCAAAACTTTCAGACGATCAGATTCGTGAAATTATTAACAAGCACGCCCACAGCAGCAACACAGAAGAGCATTTCTTACACATGCTGAAGATTTCGATGTTGAATTATGACGAAGAGTTGTTTTCAAACGTTATTGATCCGCATGTATCCGAACACGGCCTGGAAAAGACTTTTCGAGTTGTAATCATGCCTTTCCTTATGCAAATCGGATTGCTCTGGCAATCGGATTCAATTTGCCCGGCGCAAGAACACTTCATTAGTGCCCTCATTCGTCAGAAGTTACTATTTCACATTGAATCTGTTAAAGTTCCTTTGGAACAGAATAAGCGGCCGGTTGTTCTTTTCCTTCCAGACCTTGAAATTCATGAGCTTTCATTGTTAATGCTTCATTACATTTTGAAATTACGTGGACTTCGCAGCATTCTTTTGAGTCAGTCTGTACCTGCTGAAGATTTGAAGCAGGTGGCTCAACGCTTAGGTGATGTTGATTTTGTTTCAATATTCACTACCCATCCTTCAACAGTTATGGTTCCAGACTATTTAAAAAGACTCACCAGAATGTTTATGGATACAGACTGCCATTTCCACTTTACTGGTTATAATTTGAAGGGAATCAAGTCTCCTGACACGCTTTACATTACTCTTTACGCTGGAATAGACGATTTGCTTGAAGGGTTAAAGAACTAATTATCAACCTGTTGATTATTTTGTTTAATAAACCATAAAAAATAATTAAACAAAAATTTGGAATGAAGTGAGTTCTGTTTAATATTTGCCCCAGAATATTAAACAAAACAAAAAAAATGAGCACACTCGAATTCAACTACCTCATCGGTAATCATTCTGGATCGTTAAAGAGCTTTGCATATAATTTTACCAAAAACACAGAGGACGCTGAAGACCTTCTTCAGGACACTTTGTTGAAGGCCATTCGTTACAAGGACAATTTCCAAGACGGAACTAACTTCAAGGGATGGTTATTTACAATCATGCGCAACATCTTCATCAACAACTACAAGCGCAAGAAACTTCAGAAGACTATTAACGACTCTACCGACAATCAGTTCTATTTGAACTACGGAAAGATATCTGAAGATACAGTCTCTTCAAGAATCAATGAAAAGGACATCAATAAGGCAATTACGCAACTTCCTTACGAATTTAGAACTCCATTTCAACTATTTGTAGACGGCTACCACTACGATGAAATTGCAGATTCAATGGGCATTCCGATGGGAACTGTGAAGTCGAGAATTTTCCACGCTCGAAAGAAGTTAAGCGAAGACCTAGCCCATTTTGCTTAATCGCAAGAGGAAGTGTCCGTTTCGGGCTCTTTCCAAGACTTCAACATTCAATCGTACAGACTTCGCAGTTTGAACTGCTGTTTCGAAGTCGATAAACAACCAGGGAAAACATTGCGTTTTCCCTTTGTATTTCAGTTCAAATTGAACCTTACCAAAATACTCTGAATCGAGCAAAGGCCAATCTGCCTTCGCATAGGTAACATCGGTGCTGTCGATGAGAATAGAACCTGACTTACTCAAAAAACCCTTTAATTTCCGAAACATAATCTTCAGTTCAGCTGGTGATTCAGCAAGACCCATTCCGTTCATTAGAACGAGTACGGTGTCGAAATTCTTCAAACTCAAGTTTCTCCAATCTTCACTGATAACCTTCGCCACTCCTCTTGCTTCGGCCACTTGGGCGCTTTTCTTCGAAATTTCTACAGCGGTAATGTCGTATCCTTTGCCTTGAAGATAGAGGGTGTGGCACCCAGCACCGCAGCCTATATCGAGAACTTTTCCTTGGCTTTCCTTCAACGCAATTTTCTCGTATTTCAACATGTTTCTGTAATGACGAAAAAAAATACTCGGATACATTTCCGGCTCCTCATTTTTATTGATAAAAACACGAATTGGCGTGTCGTCTTTGTCGAGAAAATAAGATTCAATTGCTGAACCGAGAATATCATTCGCCATTCAACAAATATAGACTCAATAAAAATAAAATGTGCGGCAACCAATTGCGTAACTTTGTAGTCTTGTAGATGTCAAAACCTTATCATGACTAAAAAGTTACTCTTCATTATCTCCCTTGTGTGCTCAGCAAGTGCCGCTAGCGCTCAACTTCAGCTTCAAACATTAACTATTGAACAATATGTTCAGGACGTATTATTGGGCAGTGGGGTAGCCGCAACGAATATTTCTTTCACAGGTTGCCCTGAGCAAATTGGATACATTACAGGTGGGAATTCAATTGGATTTTCTATTGATGGGGGTATTGCTCTTTCCACAGAGCCGGTGGTATCGATTGTAGATCCGAATTCAGGAGCTTTTTTCTCAGGCAACTGCCAAGTTTCTGGTGAAGATGATTTACTTTCCATAGCGAACTCAGTTCCCCCATTAATCGGACAGACATTTTCGGTTGGAAGTGTCAACGACGTTGCGATTCTTGAATTTGACTTTGTTCCAACCGGGGATACTCTGAGATTCAATTACATCTTCGGAAGCGATGAATATTTGACATGGGTAAATTCCACTTATAATGACATTTTCGCCTTTTTACTTTCTGGACCTGGAATTACTGGTCCATATGCCGCTCCTGCAGGATTCCCTGGAGGCTCGATTAATATTGCGCAACTGCCAAATACCACCCCACCCCTGCCGATCACGATTAGCTCGGTTAACAATGTATTAAACTCATCATACTACGTAGACAATCAGCCAAATGTTGGTGTTTATCTCAATGGTTACACCGTGTCACTTGAAGCATGGCATGAGGTACAGTGCGGTCAGACATATCACATTAAATTGGCTATAGCAGATGGAACTGATACCGCCCTGGAATCTGCTGTAATTTTAGAAGAAGGTTCTTTTTCGAGTAACGCTGTTGTTGATGTTGACATTTCTTTAAATGCTGGTGGGCCAAACGAAGAAACACTGTTCGAAGATTGCGGTGAAGCGACATTGACTTTTACTCGTCCAGAAATTAGTGACTTGTCTACTCAAGACATGTGTATCATCACTTGGACTGGTACTGCCGTAAATGGAGTTGACTTCACCTTAATGCCTGACACTGTATTTTTCCCTCCGGGAGTTGCCTCTGTTTCGTTCGTTATTGATGCATTTGCAGATGGACTAACTGAGGGGGTTGAAACGGTTAATATGGACATATTGAATTTGGCTGCTTGCAACGGCTCTGGTCTTGTAAGTAATTTCAATTTCTTCTTGGCTGATGTTCCAACCCCTATTGTTGTAACTGGATATCCCCAAGATTTATGTCAAGGCGTGACTACAACTTTGGAACCGACAATAACAGGCGGTTATGGAAATTATGTTTACAGTTGGAGTACGGGGGAGTCTACTTCAACAATAAATGTCTCACCTCTTAATTCAACAACCTATTTCTTAACGGTTTCTGACACATGCGGATGGCCCGGTGGCAATGCAAACTTCCCCGTGAACATTCTAGTATTCCCAGAATTAGTAACGAATATTGACAACGGAGATATTTCTATTGGCTGTAACGAAACTGTTAACATTTCAGCGACTACCACAGGTGGCGATGGCGTTTACACTTACATGTGGACAGATGAAAATGGCGCAAACTTATTTGGTTGGGGTAATTCACTTTTCTACGGATCTTGGAATGGACCTGGGACGGTGAATGTTGAAGTGACTGACGGCTGCGGACTTACCGCCATCGACCAAATTCAAGTCGCCTTGAATATTCCTCCACTTGTCGTTTCTGTTCCTGAAACGGTGAATGCACCTTGTCTTACTTTTTTCACCATTCCTGCAACTGTGACTGGTGGCGACGGATTTTACTCTTACAGTTGGTACACCAACAATATTTACGAATGGGATGAGTGGGACAACATCTATGATAATACCGGAATTGTATCGCAAGCCACTGTGCTTGTGGAAGTAAGCGACGGTTGCGGACAATTTGCATCTGAGGACATTATAATTACTGTTGAAGCGCCACCATTGGCTGTAACCCTTCCTGCTGCTTTAGCTGGAAACTGCATTACTCCGTTTACTATTCAGCCAACTGTTACAGGTGGCGGTGGTAATCTGTCTTATGCATGGAATAACAACGGAGTTCCAACAGCCACAAGTGTCAATTACACGTTAACTCCAGGAATTTCAACAACAGTGGGACTTACGATAACAGACGGATGCGGATCTACAGCGAATGCTTCAGTTCCAATTACCATTACGAACCCTCCTGTTTTCATTGATCTTGGAAATGACATTACTGCTGGATGTGTAGATAATAACTTGCTTACCCCAATCATTTCTGGTGGTTCCGGAGGAAACAGTTTCGATTGGATTGTGGACAATGCTGTAGCAGGAAATGGAACTACCTTCTCTATTGTTACTCCGGTTGACGAGCAGATTATTGCTTCCATTACCGATGCTTGTTTGCAAACAGATTCAGATACTTTAATGATATTTATTCCAAGTTCACCCATTTCATTAACTGCATCTCCTGATACTGCGATATGCATCCTTGGAACAGCAACTTTGCATGCTCAGGCATTCGGTGGTGGCGGAGGAATCTCATACACTTGGACAAACAATAATAACGGAAACACTGCAACCTACAGTAATTTAACATCTCCTGGAATTTATACGGTAACTGCCACGGACCTTTGTGGACTATGGATTAGCGAAGATGTTTTTGTGGACGTTATTCCTGTTGATGCACAGTTCACTGCTGATAACGTTTCAGGCTATACCTATAACTTCGATTTCATTGACACTCCTCCTTGTCTCAATTGCAATTACGAATGGGTTTTTCCTGGAGGTCAAGTAGTTACAACTCCTAGTGTAAATTACACATTCGATGGTTTTGGCGAAACAACAATCTACCTTAATGTAACCAATCACATTGGTTGCACTGCAAGCAACAGTTACACAATCTCCTTTCCTCCAATGACGTTTATTCCAAATTCATTTACACCAAACAACGATGGGTTAAACGATGTATTTATGATTGAGGCCAGTAGTGTCCTGTCATTCGAAATTCAAATTTTCAACCGATGGGGGGAACTTGTTTACCACTCTACTGACATTCACGACGCTTGGGTTGGAGATCACCGCGGTAGCAACGAGACATATTGCCCGAATGGAACATATAGCTATATAGCTAAAATAGATGGATACAACGGAGAAGCTGAGGTGCTTAAAGGGACCATTACCTTGGTCAGATAAATGAAGTAGAGTGATTATTGTTTCTCAAAGGACACAGCATACTACAATTTTTAACTGATTACCATATTCTGTTTACTCCATAATTACTAGCGCTTCTATCACTGATAAAATATCTTTGAATAGTATTTTTTCTTCTCGAGAAAAATTATCCTGATTAGTGCTGCGAAGAAAACTTTGAGCTCCTAGTTGTTCTTCTTCAGAATAAACGCCCTCTTCTACTTCTAGAACACTCAATAGTTCTAACATACCTTGAAAACCGTTTTTAACTGCTACTTCAACCAACGTATGCAATTGACCAGCGGCAGAGAAGCCATTGCTCCATAAAAACTGAAGAATTTCTACTTGAATGTTGTTGTACTTCGCATCGAACAGTGCCTGAATTAATTCCTCCTCTGCGTTTTTAACTCGCATGGCTGAGAGCATTTCACGAGCTTCTCTTTTAACCGAAATATATTCAGAAGAAACTAAAGTTTCAAGTAGTGGAGCAATTGCATTGGCCTTGCCACTTAACTTCAATTGCTCTATTGCATTCAAGGCAATAGATTTAAACCTATGAAAACTCTTCGTTCTCTTTTAGTTGCTGCAGCTCTCACAGTGGGCTCTTCAGTTATGGCACAAAACATTGTTTCAAGCAATGAAGTGAACCTTACACTTTCAACAAGCACAACTCGCGAGCAATTGTTTCAATTGCGTTCAGAAATGATCGCACAAGGATTAGATTTTCAATACACACCTCAGTTCGACGCGAACAGAACTCTAATTGGAATAGCTTATACTGTGCGCACAACAATTGGTGGATTATTAGTTTGTCAATCCAACAACAACGTGAATCTTGCCGTTTCTGCTGCTCACATTCACCTCGTAAAACAAAATGGAAATTTCATTGAACAGAAATAATTGCATTTCAACTTAAACAAAATCCTTCCTATGGACTGCACACAATAGTTCAAACAAATGTTGTTACTAATTTCAAGTATAATGAGCTCGGTATTGTACCGAGCTCATTTCATTTAAAACCAGTGTTACTCTCTCATGAGTGTGAAATTTAATAAATTGGATTATCTAAGTTTTAACCCATTTATTGAGCTGTTTTTTTTTTTAGAAAAGCAACCTCAGCCAGTTAATACTCCTGCTGCAAATACTTATCCTTAGCAAAAGTTCTGTAACAATTTAGTCGTCATTTTTTCATTTGAATGCTCTATTCCAAAATTCATTTCGATAGTATTATCTATCAATCCCCATTTGTATTCACCTCAACACATTGAGGATTGAATACAATCTATTTTGAAATAAAAAGCCCCCAAGAAGTGTCTAACTTTTTGGGGGCTGTTCATTCATTATCTTACTTCTGAACCATCAAACGTTGTGTTTGCACTTCACCGTTGAACATTGATTCAACAAAGTACAGTCCGTTTGCAAGTGGACGCTCAAAGGTAATGTTCGTGTTTAGAACGCCGTTTACTGCGTATCGGTTGCTCCATACTTGTTTACC
>JBJOON010000065.1:0-9502 GCA_046051235.1 Bacteroidota bacterium | reverse complement strand
GTGCGCACGAACCTGTATGTTGTTCAATTGAATTTTCATTTAACCTAAAGTATCAATGCATTTTTGAATGCGTGGCATCACAAACTCTTTTCCAACCAAGGCCGCCACGTGTGAGGCGCCAGGGCCCGTAAGAACTCCTGTTAACGCTAATCGGAACAGCGGCATCACTTGACCCATTCCCAATCCGTTGTCTGCAAGGAACTGCTTCATTGCGGCGTCAATTGCCTCCACACTGAACGGTTCCAATGATTCAAGCACTGCAGCCCACTTCTGAAGAATGGCTGCTGATTCTCCTACTTTCCACTTCTTAGCAACAGCATCTTCATCGTATGTAGTTGGATCTACAAATAAATATTCGCCATCCAATAGATCTTTCGGGAAAATAGCTCGCTCGAGCATCAGCTCAATAACGCCTTCAACATAGGCTTTGTCTACGTCGTATCCTTTTTCAATAATGGAAGGCATAATCATGTCTGCAAGCTCAGCACGCGGTGTGTTGCGCATGTATTGCTGATTGAACCACTTCGTTTTTTCCGGATCGAATTTCGATCCTGATTTACCTACACGTTCAATGGTAAAGGCTTCAACCATTTCATCCAATGTGAAAATTTCTTGGTTGTTGCTCGGTGCCCATCCCAACAAAAGCAACATGTTAATGAAGGCTTTTGGAAGGTATCCGCTTTCGCGGTATCCGCTCGAAATATTTCCTGTTTCAGGATCGGTCCATTGCAGCGGGAAGACAGGAAATCCTAAACGGTCTCCGTCACGCTTGCTCAACTTTCCGTTCCCGTCTGGTTTTAAGATTAGCGGCAAATGCGCGAACAACGGCGCTTCCCACTCAAAAGCTCTGTACATCATGACGTGTAACGGCGCAGATGGCAACCACTCTTCACCACGAATAACGTGGCTAATCTCCATGGTGTGATCATCTACAATATTCGCCAAGTGATACGTTGGCATTCCGTCTGATTTATAAAGCACTTTGTCGTCGAGTTCGTTTGTTGAGAATACCACCCATCCGCGAATAATATCTTGAAAACGAACTTCTTCGTTGCGCGGCATTTTGAAACGCACCACAAATGGATCTCCTTTTTCCAAACGAGCAGCCACTTCGTCTGCTGGAAGAGTCAACGAGTTCTTCATGGTCATGCGTGAAATGCTGTTGTATTGCCAGTTCGGCATCTTCGCCAATTCAGCCTGCTTGCGAATGTTATCTAATTCTTCTGGGGTATCGAATGCGTAATACGCCCAGCCTTTTTCAATCAAATCCAAAGCATACGCTTTGTACATTGGCTTTCTTTCGCTCTGACGGTAAGGCTCGTGCTTTCCGCCGTAACCAACACCTTCGGTAGGCTCAATGCCACACCATTTCAATGAATCCAGTATGTATTGCTCAGCACCCGGAACATAACGTGTTTGGTCGGTGTCTTCAATACGAATTAAAAAATCTCCGCCGTGTTTCTTAGCGAATAGGTAATTGTATAATGCTGTACGAACTCCACCCATATGCAAAGGGCCTGTGGGACTAGGAGCGAAACGAACACGAACTCTTGGTGATGTCATAATAGTTTTTGAAAGTGTGCAAATTTACAATAATAGTGGGCTTGATTATAATTTAGAACCTTCGCTTAAGGCGTTCAACAAGCGATTGGCTTTATCCATGTTGGTTACATCTGGAAATGCAATGCGAAGCGTCTCGTCTTTCTCGTACATTTTTCCTGCAACTGGATTCAATTTAATGAAGTTTAAAACACGCGTGAATGCATCGCTTTGGTAGAATGGAGAGTCTTGTTTCGAAATGAAATAGCCGATCATTTTTCCACTCTTCAACACCAATTTTTCGAATCCAATTTCTCTCGCTTTCCAACGCAAGCGCATGGTATCTATTAATTGAATAACTGGCTTCGGAATAGGACCAAACCTGTCTTCCAAGTCTTGCGAGAACTTCTGAATTTCTTCTTCGTGTTCCATGTCGTCGAGTGCCTTGTACAGCGCAATGCGTTCAGAAATATTTCCGACATACTCATCTGGAATAAGTAACTCGAAGTCGGTTTCGAGCACAGTGTCTTTCACGAACGTAGCGTTCTTCTTCATTTCCTCTTCATACAATTCTTGGAAATGTTCTTGCTTCAATTCTTGAAGAGCTTCATCTAAAATTTTCTGATAGGTTTCGAATCCGAGTTCATTGATGAATCCGCTCTGCTCTCCGCCTAACAGATTACCTGCTCCGCGAATATCTAAGTCGCGCATGGCAATGTGCATGCCTGATCCAAGATCAGAGAATTGTTCAATGGCTGTTAAACGCTTTTTCGCGTCGTCGGTGAGCATATGCGAAGGCGGACTCAACAAATAGCAAAACGCTTGTTTGTTATTGCGACCCACGCGTCCGCGCAATTGATGCAAATCACTCATTCCGAAGTGATGCGCATCGTTAATGATTATGGTGTTTGCATTCGGAATATCAATGCCACTTTCAACAATGGAAGTGGAAACGAGCACGTCGAATTCTCCTTCAATGAACTTGTTCATCACCTCTTCCAGGTCTTCACCGCTCAATTGTCCGTGGCCTATGCCAATGCGCACATCGGGGCATACGCGTTGAATCAATCCGGCCATTTCGCGTAGATTTTGAACGCGGTTGTGCACGAAGAAAACTTGACCTCCGCGTTGCACTTCGTAGCTAATCGCATCACGAACAATCTCTTCCCCGAATGGAATTAATTCTGTGCGAATGGGAACACGATTCGGTGGAGGTGTTTGAATAATGCTCAAGTCACGCGCACCCATGAGGGAGAATTGCAACGTTCTTGGAATAGGCGTCGCAGTTAGCGTTAGCGCATCTACGTTAGCGCGCAAGGTTTTCAATTTGTCTTTAGCAGCGACTCCGAACTTTTGTTCTTCGTCAATAATCATCAATCCAAGATCATTGAAGACCACACGTTTTCCAAGAATGGCGTGTGTTCCAATCAGGATATCTACTTTTCCATTCTTCACTTTTTCAAGCGTGTCTGAGACCTGTTTCGCTGTTTTGAAACGATTGATGTAATCCAGTGTAACAGGAAAATCTTTCAATCGAGATTTAAAACTCTTGTAATGTTGAATGGATAGAATAGTTGTTGGAACGAGCACTGCAACTTGTTTTCCGTCTGCCACAGCTTTGCACGCCGCGCGAATGGCAATCTCTGTTTTTCCGAATCCAACGTCTCCACAAACCAAACGATCCATAGGAAAGGCCGCTTCCATATCTTCTTTCACCGCAACAGAGGCCTTGTATTGATCGGGAGTGTCTTCGTACATAAAGGAAGCCTCCAATTCAGTTTGCATGTATGTATCAGGCTGAAATGCGTATCCTTTCGTCGACTTTCTTTTCGCATAAAGCTTAATTAAATCGAAGGCGATTTCCTTCACCTTCGTTTTCGTTTTACGCTTTAAGTTTTGCCATGCGTTGCTTCCAAGTTTGTCCATGGTTGGAGCAGTGCCTTCCTTCCCGGTGAACTTGCTAATGCGGTGCAACGAGTGAATGCTTACGTATAAAATATCTCCGCCTTTGTAAGTTAGACGAATGGCTTCTTGTTCTTTTCCATTTACATCAATTTTCTGCAAGCCACTGAATTGGCCTACTCCGTGATCGATGTGCACAACATAGTCTCCCGGTTGCAACGCAAGAATTTCTTTCAGCGTTAAAGCTTCTTTGTTCTTTTTGAATCCTTCTTTCAGTTTGAAGCGATGATAGCGTTGAAAGATTTGGTGGTCGGTGTAGTACAGAATTTTTTTATTCTGATCCATGAACCCCTCACTAATCTCAAGTATCTCTTGAACGTATGCGATGTCTTTTCTTTTGTCTTGAAAAATCTGATCGAGGCGTTCGAGTTGCTTCGATTGTCCGGCAACAATGTGCGCTTTGTATCCTTGTTGAATGAGATTCTCCAGGTGCTCGGCAAGCAATTCAAAATTCTTGTTGAAGGAAGGTTGAGGCGTGCAGTGGAACTCTTCTGTTTCTCCAAGGAATTGACGCTTGCTTCCGAATTCAATGACGCGTTTATCTTCCAACTGCTTTAACCATTCGTGTTTCGAAGTAAAAAGGGCGTCGGGTTTGTCGTGAGCAATGTTGTCTGAAAGTCTATTGAATCGCTCCTCTGCTTTCTCCATTTCAGCTTGAAATTGTTCAAGCGACGATTCCGTATTGCTCATCCAAACAACCGTGTTGGAAGGAAGGAAATCGAGAAGCCCGATTCTTACTTCTTCTGAATGTTTCGAATGTGTATTCGGAACAATAATGGCTTTCGTCATTTTATTTACCGACAACTGCGTAGCCGGATCGAAGTTTCGAATGCTTTCTACTTCTTCATCGAAAAATTCGATGCGGTAGGGATATTCATAGCTGAAAGAGAAAACATCGACAATACCTCCGCGCACGGCGTATTGTCCGGGTTCGTATACGTAATCTACTTTTTCAAATTGAAATTCAATGAATATTTCATCAATGAAATCCATGGAGTAAGATTGTCCCACATCTATGCTGAAGGTATTCTTCTCTAGCTCTTGATGGGTGACTACTTTTTCAAAGAGAGCTTCAGGATAGGATACAACAATGTAGTTTTTTCTATTCTTCTGTAGTTTGTTCAGCACCTCTGTGCGAATGGCAATGTTTGCATTTTGAGTAGTCTCTACATCGTATGCCAGTCGGGCAGTTCGAGGAAAGAAGAGTACAGGGGTTTTCTCTTGCTCTTTCTCATCGGAACCAATTTCGAGAATGGCTTCAAGGTCATTCAGGAAATAGGCGGCTTTTTCTTTGTCGTCGAGCACTACCAATTGAGTAACCGGAGAAGAAGAATAAAAAGCACTGCAAATGAATGCAGGTGCACTTCCAGCTAGACCTCTTAAATGAAGTTTACTTTTTTCTTCGACGATCTTATTTTCAATCGAGGCTATTTCTTTTTCCCAAATGGAAAGACGTGGTTTCATAGGTGCTTCATCAAACGAGTAAACCCCGAGATTGCTTTCTCGGGGAATTTTGTTTCAACAAAAGTAAAGTATGCTAAGCGCTACAAAAAGTTAATTCGCTTTTTTAATGGTAAAGCCGAATGTACTTCCCACTTCTTCCGTGCTTCTAACACTCAATGTTTGTTGGTGATTTTCAATGATGTGCTTACAAATGGCAAGACCCAATCCTGAGCCACCCTCATGTCGAGATCGGCTTTTATCCACGCGGTAGAATCGTTCGAAGAGTCGCGCCAAATGTTCTTTTGCAATTCCAATTCCGTTGTCTGCCACCTCAACAAGTACGTTGTCATTCATGTCGTAAAAACGAATGCGTGTTTCACCACTGTCAATGCCGTAGTTTATGCTGTTAACAACGAGGTTAATGAGAACCTGTTCAATCTTATTTCGATCAGCTTCAACCCACAGTTCATTGAATGGTCCATTTTTTACAAATAGCTTCACGTTTTTTTCTGCAGCAAAATTCTCAAGCGAGTCACTGACTTCATGGGCAAGTTGCAGAATGTCGAACCGAACAATTTTCAGAGGAACAGCACCGCTTTCTAAACGCGAAATTTCATCTAAGTCTGAAACCAAATGTTCCAAACGCTCACAACTGGAGATGGCTCTTTCTAAGAATTTCTTTCGAAGCTCTGTATCCATATCGTCGTTATCAGCGAGTGTATCTAAATACCCTTGTATGTTAAAGATAGGCGTCTTTAGCTCGTGGGCTAAATTTCCTACAAATTCTTTTCTAAAGTTGTCGGCATTTTGAAGTTCTTTAATCTCTCCGATTTTTTCTTCAGCCCAATGCGCCACATCTTGGTTCACTTCACCTAGAATATCCGTACTCATTTCCAATCCTTTTTTTTCAGACTGGGTTTTAAATGAGTGAATGGTTTTATAAATAACCTTCACTTTGCTGTAGAGGAATCGTTCAATGAAGGTGTATACTACAAAGTAGGTTATAGACATGCCCAAGGCAATGAATAGCAAGAGCAATTCTATTTCGAAGTCTCTTTCAAGAAGGTATGCAATAACAAAATAGACGGTCGCAAGAGGCAACACAACGAAAAGCGCAGAAGCAAGGGCTACTTGTTTTGGAGTTCGAACATTCACGCTTCGAATTTATAACCAACTCCCTTAATTGTCTTAAAATTTTCGTCGCCTAATTTTTCGCGTAGTTTGCGAATGTGAACATCAATGGTGCGGTCTCCTACAATAACGTCGTTTCCCCAAATAGAATTTAAGATGTTCTCTCTAGTGAAAACCCGTCCTGGAGCGCTCGATAGCAATACCAATAACTCGAATTCTTTCTTTGGAAGTTGAATTTGAACCCCGTCCTTAGTCACCAAATACTTTTCACGGTCAATTTCAATTCCACCAATACTCATTTCTTTTTTTGCTTCAGTCGGACCAGATCTGCGAAGTAAAGCTTTGATTTTTGAGACTAACAATCGTTGACGTATTGGTTTTGTTATGAAATCATCTGCTCCCGCTTCAAACCCTGCAATTTGACTGTAATCTTCGTTACGAGCAGTAAGGAAAGTAATGACAACATTTTGAAGTGAAGGAATCTCACGAATTTCCCTGCATGTTTCCATGCCATCCATTTCAGGCATCATCACATCAAGAATAATTAAATCGGGAAGTTCACGCTTAGCTACTTCAAGACCTTTTTTTCCATTCAATGCAGTGCACACATCGTAACCCTCTTTTTCCAAATTAAATGTGAGCAAATCAAGAATGTCTTGTTCGTCGTCTACACAAAGTATTTTTGGTTTTTTTACCATTCTATTGCAATCTTTGAATCGATTTATTAACCACGAAGGTAGGTGTGTTTTATTGATTAGCGCATTGCTTAAGGTTAACCTAAAGTTAAGTTTTCTTAACGCCGAAATGATATAAAGATGGGACATTTTCAGAATAAAGTGGTTTGGATTACCGGTGCAAGCAGTGGCATTGGTGAAGCTGTTGCAAAGGCTTTCAATGCCGCTGGCGCAACAATTCTTATTTCTTCTCGAAGGAGAGAAGAATTGGAACGTGTAAAGGGAGCTTGTGCTTTCCCTGACAAGGTTCATATTTTTCCATTCGATTTAACTCAAGCCTCTTCGATTGAAACGGTTTCGAGTGAAGTGCTTTCAAAATTTGAAATTGACTTGTTGTTTAATAACGGTGGAATTAGTCAGCGTTCTTTAACTGCAGAAACGTCTATTGACAATGATAGAAAAATCTTTGAAGTGAATTACTTCGGTCATGTTCAAATGACCAAAGCGGTTTTGCCTCAAATGCTCAAAAGAAAAACGGGACATATAGTGACCATTTCAAGTTTAACTGGGAAGTGGGGATTTTATCTGCGCTCTGCTTATTCAGCATCGAAGCATGCGCTGCACGGATTTTTCGATTCGTTACGCATGGAGGTTGAGGATAATGGCATACAGGTTACGCTTGTAACACCTGGATTTATTGCCACTGAAATTTCGAAACACGCATTGGATAAATCAGGAAATCCAACAGGAGAAATGGATAACAATCAGGCACAAGGCATTTCTTCTGAAGATTGCGCCAATCAAATATTAGCCGGCATTATTGCTGGAAAAAGAGAGTTTGGTGTTGGAGGAAAGGAGCTGCGCGCTTTATTCTTACACAGGTATTTCCCGAATGTTTTCAGAAAAATATTAAAGCGACAAGCAGCGCGTTAGTCTTTGATACGTGAGAAGCGAAGCGCATTCAACATAAAGTTGGGAAGCGGTTTTAACGGATCACGTTTTTCTACATTCAAAAAGATTCCCCATTTTTCTACGATTGGAACTTTGTACACTTCGATTAATTCGATAAGTGTTCCATCTGGATCATCTATGTAGGTGCAATGAACTTTCGTTTGTCCCATGCTCAATGCATCGTTGCTGTCGCATCTGAAGGCAAATCCTTGTTCTGCTAAGTTTGCTCCGAGTTTCTTCATTCCTTTTACATCGAGACCCAAGTGAACGAACCCTGAATCGCCCCAAATACGCCCCTTAAAGGTTCTTGCAGGAACACGATCTAATGCTTGAACCAATTCGATAAATGTCTCGCCCATTACACGTGCAAATCCACCACCAGTTGGAGCCGATTGCTTCAACCGAACGCGACGGTATTGTTCTTTTCCTCCAGGTAAATGTCCCCAATCATTGAAGGTACCTGTGCGATCAAATACAACTTCATCGTATCCCAATAAGTTTGAATAAAGATTCATTGCCACCTCCATGTTGGTAACGCCAATGCTACAACCCGCAACTCCGTTGCTCGGATGACCCATGTCTCGGTAGCACTCATGCGTTGGTTCTACACGGAAGAAGTTTCCATCGATATCTGTTAAATCGAATACTTGTTGTTTCGCAGGATTGAGTTGAATTTCGCTCACGTTGTGCGCTCCGTTGTGGGTACAATACGCATGCATGTTTTTCACATCGCGCGACTTCATGTGTATTTGAAAGATGTGAAGATCGCCTACTTTAATTTGAAAATCGGCCTTTCGAGGTTCGAAGGTTGTAGGACGAATAACTTCCATTGCACAACCACCTTGCAGATTCATGATCATGCTTGCACGCTTGGTAATGGTCTTACCGTGTGTGTAGCAATCCATAAGTGGTGCAGGTTGAACGCTATCGAAAAATGGAATATTCATTCCGAAAATCTTACGGTAATATTTCAAAGAAGCATCTATATCTTGAACCGCTACACCGAGGTGTTGAATGCTATTAATTCTGTTCATTACAAATTTGTTTTAATTGAGAAATGCATTGCTCTTGCGCAGCCTTCCAGGTGGAATAATCGGCAGTGCGTTTCGCGCAATCTTTCTTGTGCTGAATTATTTTTTTGAATCGATCAAAACGCATACGTGCGCGGACCTCGAATGTTCCTGCAGTAATCAGCAGTAGTATTCCTAGAAAATAGTTCACGCCAATGAACGGAAAAATAATCGATAGAATGAGTATGTATGGGATGCTCAAAAATATCTTGAATGTGATTCGAATGGAATTGCGGAAAAGCACATCCTTTACTTTGGTTCGAACAAAATTCTCTGTGAAGTTTGAAATGGGGAAGAAGATGATTTTTCCAACGAATGAAAACGGCACCGTCATGAAAACACGCAACGTATTCCACATACGCCATTGCATTGCATCGAGATCTGTTTGATTGGAAAAATAAAGTTCTTTAGAAAGTTGATTGAATATCTTAAGTTCTTCAAGTAATGCTGGTTTTTCAAAACGCTTCGCGTTTACCATATCCTGATAAATTAACACGTTTTCATGCCAGTCGTTGTGCGGATAGACAAAATGTATGAGGTCTTGAATGGTGATATACTCTTCGTAGTAATGGTCATTTCGAATGTCTGTCATGACCGCTTGCAATTGAGCGCTTATATCTGCCACCAACTCATTAGCCCAAATGGCTTTGTTTGCAGTGGTGTAATCTTCTTTTGAGAGCAAAATAGGTTTTCCAATTCTAAGCATGAAATCACCATCTTTCTCTAGGAATT
>JBJOON010000064.1:0-9561 GCA_046051235.1 Bacteroidota bacterium | reverse complement strand
TCTATCAATGAAGAAAACCAATCGATGGTTTTCGCAGGAAACGTTCCTGTTGGTTCGAAAGTTCAATTCATGATTGCCAATTTCGACAGGGTAATAGACAGTGCAAGTAACGCGGCAACAAAAAGCCAAATAAGTGAAAATGAATATCCCGATTTAACAATTATGGTTTCTTGCGTTGGAAGGAAACTTGTAATGCAAAACCGAACGGAAGAAGAAATTGAAGCGGTAGCTGACACATACAATCAAGAGTCTACTTTTTGTGGATTCTACAGTAACGGAGAAATATGTCCATCTACAGACGGGATCAACTCTTTGCATAATCAGACTATGACAATAACTACGTTTAAAGAGAGAATATGACGTTTGATTCAATGCATCCTCTCTTGAAGCGTCAGGTAAAAAAATACCTGGGTTTGCAAGAGGAGATTCCGGAACATCTTTTTAATTTTTTAAAAAGCGTTAATCAAAGCTACTTGCTGTACGACAGCAATCGTGAGTTGGTTGAACGCGCTATGCGTTTGAGTGGTGAAGAGTTATTTGAAAAAAACGCAAAGTTATTTGAAGAGGCTGCTGTTCAACGCGCATTGATAAACAACATCAAAGACGCCATTCAGACAATCAGTCCAGAACAAGAAATTAAAGATGACGATATCCTGCGCATTGGAGAAGTTTTAACGAATACAGTTAAAGAGCGAAAGGAATTTGAGAAGCAATTGGAAGAAGCGAGAGAAAACGCTGAACAATCGCTGGAAACAAGAAAACTGTTTTTAGCAAATATCTCTCACGAAATTCGCACTCCTATAAACGCCATTTCAGGAATGTCGGGTATTCTTGCCGACACAGACATTTCCGACACGCAGAAGCAATATGTAAATGCCATTCAATCTTCTTCAAAAAGCTTAATGGTTATTGTGAACGATATTTTGGACATGTCGAAATTGGAAAGTGGAAAGTTCTCTGCCGACTTCATTCCGTTTGACATTCGTTCTATTGTAGATCCTTTGTACACGAGTTATCTGTTACGAACAGATGAAAAAGGAATTTCCTTCAGCATAGATTATCCGAAAGACATGCCCAAGTGGGTTTTCGGCGATCCAACGCGTTTAGGACAAATCTTAAACAACCTCATTTCTAACGCGATTAAGTTTACCGACAAGGGAAAAGTTTCATTGAAAATCACTTTTGAAAAGAAGGGTAAACTCAACGAGTTTTGTTTCAATGTTTCTGATACAGGTATTGGAATTGACCAAGAAAAACTCAAAACAATTTTTGAATTCTTCTCACAAGAAGACAACACCATTACTCGTAGGTTCGGCGGAACAGGTCTTGGACTTGCCATTTCAAAATCTATCGCTGAATTGTTAGGTGGAGAAATTAAAGTTGAAAGTGAAAAGAACGTGGGTTCAACATTCAAGTTTTATCTCTCGATGCCCGAGGCAGCAGAACAAGAAAAAAATGTATCTGTGGTTCAATCTGATTTAACCGGAAAGAATGTTCTTATTGTAGAGGATAACGAATTGAATCGTTTTCTTGCCGTTACCATTTTGAAGAAATGGAACGCAAACATACACATTGCTGAAAATGGTGAAGAAGCTGTAGCAGCTGTAAAGAATAAGGTCATTGATATTGTCCTCATGGATATTCAAATGCCCGTTATGGATGGCGTAGCCGCATCAATTGCCATTCGCAATGAACTACATTCGAACGTTCCTATTATTGCTTTAACAGCTAATGCGCTTGAAAGCGAAAAAGAAAAATGTTGGCAGGCTCGAATGAATGAATACATCACCAAGCCGTACAACCCTAAATATCTGCTCGAGAAAATAATATTTCTAATTGAGAACGCGGCTAACGCTGAAGAACAAAATTCAGAACACATTTCACTTGAAAATCTGAATACGCTCATGAATGGTTCGAAAGAACACATGATTCGCATGACTACCGTTTTCCTTGATCAAATCGAACGACATTTCAACGAATTGAAGTTTGCTTTGAACGAAAACGATTTAGGTCAGATTTCAGAAATAACGCATAAACTTAAATCTTCATTCAAGTTATTCGGATTGAATAAAACCGGAGGTCTACTTGAGAGAATAGAACACAAGGCAAAAGCCCTTGACGGCAAAGAATTGCACGCAGAACTGCAAGTAATTCTTAGCATGCAACCGCGATTGACCTTCTTAGTACAAAAAGAATTGAACCAACTTATTGCATCGAATACAAATTCATGAACATTGCCATTTTAGCGTCAGGTGCAGGTAGCAACGCTGCGAACATCATTCAACATTTCAAAAACACTTCCGTTCAAATTTCTCTTATTGCTTGCAACAACGAACAAGCGGGAGTTTTTAAAATTGCGCAAGACAACAACATCGATTCGATGCTTCTTACCAAAGAGAATTTCAAGACATCGGACCAATTTGTTCAAGAACTTCAGAATAGAAAAATTGATTTCGTTATTCTAGCCGGCTTCCTTTGGTTAGTGCCTTCGAACCTTGTTCGTGCCTTCGAAAATAGAATCATCAATATTCATCCAGCACTTCTTCCCAAATTTGGAGGAAAGGGTATGTACGGACATTTCGTGCATGAGGCTGTTTGCGAAGCCAGGGAGAAAGTAAGTGGAATAACAGTTCATCTCGTGAATGAAGAATTCGACAAGGGTGAAATTATCTTCCAAGCCGCCTGCAATGTTGAAGATTGCTCAGCCGCTGAAATAGAATCAAAAGTGCGTGCTCTTGAAATAACGCACTTTCCAAAAGCTATTGAAAACTTTATTTCGAAAATGTAATTTTTGACACGCCTATGCGGTGTAATTTCGCCCCATGAATTGGGTAGAAATTGGTTCTTGTTTTATGGTGTTGTTCGCTGTTATAGACATCGTCGGCAGCATTCCAATTATTCTCGACACACAAAAGAAAACGGGTAAAATACAGCCTTTGCTTATTACCTTGGTTTCACTCGTTCTCATGCTCTTATTCTTATTTGCTGGAGAATCTATCTTAAGCATTTTCGGCGTAGATGTATACTCTTTCGCAGTAGCCGGAGCGTTCATCTTGTTCTTCATTGCCATGGAAATGATCTTAGGCATTCAAATTTTCAAACAAAAAGAAGCGTCATCGAAAGTGGCTGCAGTTATGCCCCTTGCCTTTCCTACCATTGCAGGTGCCGGAACAATTTCCACACTCATTGCACTTCGAGCGGAATACCAAAGCATAAACATTGTGATTGCCATTCTTTTGAATATGCCTATCATCTTCCTCGTATTGAAATTAACCAATCGCATTGAGCGTGTTTTAGGCCCGAACGGGCTCGCTATACTCGAGAAAATGTTCGGTATTATTCTGTTAGCCATTGCGCTGAAACTATTCAGCAAAAACATCGCATTCCTCTTTCCACATTAATATTTCAACATGAAAAAAATATACCACCTCGCCAACTGTGGCACTTGTCAGAATATCATTAACGAATTGAGTCCTCTTCCGAAAGGAACCGAACTTCAAGACATTAAAACCTCTTCAATTAGCGAAGAACAGCTAACAGAAATGCATGCGCTAGCAGGAAGCTACGAAGCCTTATTCAGCCGACGTGCCTTGAAATACCGCGAACTAGGCTTGAATGAAAAGAAGTTAACTGAGAAGGATTACAAGAAATACATCTTGAAAGAATACACCTTCTTAAAGCGTCCGGTTTTGATTTTCAACAATCAAATCTTCATTGGCAACGCCCCGAAAGTTGTCGCCGCTGCGAAAGCTTTTCTTCAAAAGAAATAATTTTGCCCTGTGGCAAATAACAAGAATGTTGGTGCTCACCTGGCCTTGCTCGCAGTTGCGCTCATTTATAGCGCGAACTACCTCATTGCGAAATGGGTTATGCCCAATCCCATAGGCCCCAATGCATTCATAGTTCTTCGTGTATCGGGTGCATTGGCCTTGTTCTTTTTGGTGTCTTTCAAATTTTTGCAGATTCCTAAATTCCGCGACTTTCCCCTTTTCCTTTTTTGTGGATTAACAGGCGTTGCCACCAACCAATTGTTTTTCTTCAATGGGCTGTCTCTGACCACCCCGGTGAATGCTTCCATTATCATGTGCACCAATCCAATTTTGGTGGCCATACTTTATTTTGTTGGAAAAAGAAAATGGCCTTCACTAATGACGGCTTCTGGAATTCTTCTGGGTTCCATTGGAGCCCTGGGAATTATTCTTCTGCGCGCTCCATTCGAAGCAAGCGCTGACTACCTAAGAGGAGATCTTTATATTCTAATTAACTCCCTTTCATACGGAATGTACTTAACCACTGCACCTAGGCTCATGAAAAAGTACAAACCAATAACGGCAATTACTTGGGTCTTCGCTTGCGGACTTGTTTTCATCTTGCCAATCGGATATTCAGATGCAAGCGCTATTGCTTGGAGCACTCTCACACCGTTGCATTGGATGAGTCTCGCATTTATCATTGTTGCGGTAACCTTCCTCACTTATTTACTGAACATCTATGCGTTAAGCAAAGTATCTCCAACAGTTACAAGCGCATACATTTACCTTCAACCTTTATTGGCCGGAGTGTTTGCATTTTTATTTGCGGGCATAGGAAACCAAGATCACACCGCAAGCATTACGGTTGAGAAAATTCTTTTCGCCCTGCTCATTTTCGCAGGGGTTTATTTGGTTGGAAAACGGAACGACTAGAACGACATCTCAAGTCCGATAGACGGAAGCATTGGCAATTGATCCACACGTTTAGAAGTTACGCGGTCGATATAAAACACGTTCGCTCTGTTGTAGGCATTTGTTAAACCGAAGTTTAACTCCAACGTAGACTTCTCCCATTTGTATGTCTTACGAATGTTCGCGTCCATTCTGTGGTACCACGGCAATCTTCCTTCATTCAAAGGGGCGTATTGAATGCCTAGTGTATTCGAGTTCGTGTAGATGTAATCCGTTGAAATACCTCCACTCAATGTTGGTGGCTCATATCCGCCTTGTGTCTGTGTAAATGGAAGTCCGCTACCCAAGTTCCAACGCGCACTTACTTCCCAACTGTCATTCTTACCCCAAGAATGAGACGCTACAACGTTCACGTTGTGTCTGCGGTCAAATACAGGATCATACCAACGCAATCCATCCCAACGATCAACATTCATAATCGAATAAACCACATTGATGTTTGAATGCTTGGTAGCGTATTTCAAGACAACGTCTATACCCTTTGCAAATCCACTTTCCAAAATAAAATCCTTACGCAACAACTCTGGCTTGTCTTGATTGTCTGCGTCGTCAGGGAAAATCTTATTTCTATTCGTGTTTGTTACCTGCTTGAAATTGCGGTAATATCCTTCAACGTTCAAATTCAACTCTTCTGTAATATCAAACTCAAATCCAGCAACCAAATGCGAAGCCTTTTGAAGCGAGTTCGAAATATCTACTTTCTCACCATCAGGCATGGTCATGGTGTTTTGAATTTCATCTGGACTAGCCAAGAAACCATAGAACAAATTCACAATATCTCTGTCGCTGTTGGTAGCCATTAAATTCTGAGAATATAAACCAGCTGCTGTCTTCAAACGCAAGCGCTCAGACATCTTGTACTTCATACCAATACGAGGCTCTGGAGATACCGAAGAAAGCGAACTGTAATACTGCATGCGGAAACCAGGCTCTATAATTAATTTCTTTCTGTTGAACTTGTATGACACGAA
Source organism: Bacteroidota bacterium (assembly GCA_046051235.1). Classification (GTDB taxonomy): domain Bacteria; phylum Bacteroidota; class Bacteroidia; order Flavobacteriales_D; family Sanyastnellaceae; genus CAIZGX01. Next base: position 3,866 of record JBJOON010000064.1, on the reverse strand, counting down.
TCCATTCAACTCTGTGGTGTTCTGCTCTACATCTATGCGCACTCCGAGTGGATTGAACGTATTGAAATTGGTAGAAAAACCAACAACTTCAACTCCATACTTTATCGCATCTTTCCCAACACTGTAATTGAAATCTAAGCCGAAATTGAACGAAGTAATTCCGCTCTTACGATCGGGAACCGTTTCTTCTTGCAAAAGAATGTTATACTTGCTCCATGCAAAATTTCCATTGATTAAGACAGGAGAACTGGTGGGCACTACCACAAAATTTCCACCTGCACCCACGTTCTTCCAATTTAAATTAGAAAGCGCCTGGTACTTGGTAACCTTATCGTCAAATGAGAATCCGAACAAATTAAACTTACTTCCGTTCGAACCACCAAAGGATAATTTTCCATACAAGTCTGTATAGGCAAAAGGCAATCCATTACCATCGTTCACGAACGGATACACCTTCGGAGAAGTCTTGTCTAAATAACTGTTCTTTGCACTGAGTATGTAGGATATGCCACTTCCATTTTTCGCAAGTTTTTTCAAAGGACCTTCCAACTGAATTTTTCCTCCGAACGGACTGAAACCTATTTTACCGTCGTGACCTTTTTTATTTCCATCGCGTGTAGTGATATCAATTACCGAAGAGATTCTCCCTCCGAATTGAGCTCCAAAACCACCGGTGTAAACATCGGCATTGGAAATAATATCTGTATCAAAAACCGAGAACAACCCTATACTGTGGAATGGATTGTATACAATCATTCCATCTAAAACCACTTTGTTTTGAACGGGACTTCCTCCACGAACGAACACCTGCCCACCTTGGTCACCAGTAGATATGAATCCGGGGAGTGTAGTCAACACCTGAACAATATCTGTCTGTCCACCAAACGAAGGAACTCGTTTGAAATCTTTCGGACGTAATGTTTCAGATGAAATATTTACGTTATTGATTTGCTCTGAACGTTGATCGTTAATCTCCAGAATGCCCATCATGTTTGATCCAGACTCAAGTAAAATATTCGTCGAAACCAACTGGCCTTGTTTCACTGTAATGGTGTCTCTGTATTCATTGAAGTTAATCACCTTCACAAAAAGGTAATACGTACCAGGTTGCAATTTGGTCAAGCTGAAATAACCGTTCTCATCGGTATTGGTACCAACAGTGGTTCCTTCTAGAGCAACCAAGGCCATTAAAATGGGCTCACCCTTCTCTTTGCTCTTCACAAATCCACGAATGGTGCAGTCTTGCGCTTGAGCAATAAACCCTGCAAACAAAGCCAATACAAAAAAGATATTCTTCAACTTCATGATTTTCAATTCAGATAGCCGCGAAGATAAGATACTTCAATGCTTTATTTCACAAGGTTTCCCTATAAATTTCATTCAAACAAACATTGAATTTCTCAATGAATTTGGCTTGAATACAATCTGTTCTTACCTTAGGCATTGTATTTGGCTATGTCCAAAAAATTACTCCTATGAAAAAATTATTGTTATTCGTCTTTTTACTGGGCTCTCTTAAGGGCATTGCGCAGACAGACTATCCTGATTTACTTGCAATGTTCGTAGATGAGAAATACGAAAAGTGTTTATACAAAGCAGAAAAGTACACCCTGAACGAAAAGACAAAAAAGGATCCCCTTCCATACCTTTTCATGAGTCGTTGCTATTATGAAATGTCGAAGCGTGACGAGTTCAAAGAGAAGTATCCTACCGCAGGAAAGGACTGCTACAAATATGCTTCTAAGTACGCTTCAAAGGATAAAAACAAAACATTCTACGCTGAACATGAAGATTACTTCACGGAATTACGCAACACCGCTATTAGTGAAGCAGAGGTTATGCTTGACGCAATGAAGTACACGAAAAGCAAAACGCTTTACGACAACTTAATTGACTGGGACGCTAACGACGCTGGTGCTTGGATTATGCTTGGGGTTTCTTTCCAAGGCGCGAAGCAAAAGAAAGAAGCGGAAAACGCATATAAGACTGCGAAGAAACTTTTAACAGACAAAACCTGCTCGGTTGAAGTTAAAGGTCAAAAAGATTTGTTGAAAAACGCAATCATCTATTACTCCGAAAAACTCTACACCGAAGGAAATTCAGCCGAAGCAAAAGATTGGTTGGAATTAGGAAAAGAGTGGTTTATGGACGACAAAGAATACCAAGTGACATACTCGCAATACGCGAATTAATATTTTTCAAGTTGAATGAAAAGCCATCTTAGGATGGCTTTTTTATTTGATCATTTTGCGAATGAGATAAGCCATTCCCTTACCACCTTCAATTGAAAAATAAGGAAGAAGAGCGCCACCAAAAGATCTGAAAAATACTTCAATTTCCGGAATCATAGATCCTTCGAAATCGAAAGACAAACACCCTCTTCGAATACATTCTTCAATACAAAACTTCACCCCACACGCTGAAAGAGCGTTATCGTTCTTAGCATTACTAGAAACCAAATAATAACAGACATCGTCTACAATTGCACAGAATGCTTGATACTGCCCACCTTCCGCAATTACCGTAAAGGCAGAGGCTGAGTTCAACGAATTAAACTTCGAGAGCAATTGTTCATGAGCCACGCCTTTCGCTGCACTTGAGGCCATAAACAACTTCATTTCATCTTCAACGAAAGGCCTTACTTCAAATTTAAATTCTGAAAAGCGCTTCAACTTATTTCGAAGTTTTGAATCGATTTTATCTTCCCAACTCTTCAAGTCTAAAATGCGATACGTGTATTTCGTTTTAGGCAAGGTTCCCTTCCAAATAGCTTCCTGAAAATCGGTAAACTCAACAGGAAAATCAAACTTCCAATAATCCCACTTTCCATTTCCAACAAAAGCAAGCAAAGCCTTTTGAACTTCTTTCTCTTTAGCGCGTTTGGTAGCAGGCTTGTCGTATTCGGTCAAAAATGTGAGCCAACAATTCGGAGAGAAGGGCGGTGTAATAAAACTGTTCATCAACTTCTTTCCAGACTCCCACGCCCACATAACTGCAATCACTTCTGCGTCTTCCACGAACTTCAATAGAAACAATTCTGAGCCGTATGCCTCACGTAAGAAAACAGGAAACCCCTTCTTCTCCCATTGGGCCAATGCTGCCGCCGAAGACTCAATGACTACTTGCATTCGGAATTGATTTATATGCTGAAATTAAAACTTGTTCTTCAACTTCCCAATTCAAAATTTTCTTAGCCGATTTCAAATAAGGTTGATACACGCTTAAATCTTCCTTCAACACATCATTTACAACTTCATTAATCGCTTCTGCATTCCAAACCGGGATTACCCTTCCTACCTTATATTCATTAACCAAGGCTGCGCAATCGGGCAAGGGGTTGGTGATTACCGGAATTTCAGATTGAATGTATTCGAACAATTTATTTGGGAGAGAATATTTGTAACTTAAACAGGTTGGCTCTACTGAATTTACGCCAACATCTGCGCCTCCAGTGTACAACGGTATCTCGGCATAAGAAACGGCCGGGACAAAAAAAATGTTTTTATTACGTGCAGCAAAAACTTCAATCTGCTCCTTCAATGCACCAAATCCCATGAATACGATTACAGCATCTGTTGTTTTCCTTGACTCAAAAGCGTCTAATAAAACCTCAATGCCTCTTCCCTTTCCTAACATACCTTGATAAAGAAAAACCATTTGATTGTTCTTCAAACTGAGTTTTTCACGCAAGATGTTTGAATGTGAAATTTGCATTTCATTCGGAAGATTTCTAACCAGTGCAACGAAGGGTAAGTTGTATTTCTTTCTATAAAATTCTTGTATGGAAGGACTCACGGTGATGACCAATTCGGTCCATGAAATAAACAACTTCTCAATCGTTCGAATGGCCAAGCGCATGAACGCTC
>JBJOON010000063.1:0-20774 GCA_046051235.1 Bacteroidota bacterium | reverse complement strand
CAAGTCAACAACGAAGGGAAGACCAGAGACAAGCACACCTGGAACTTAGCTGCTGCATATCTGAACGCATTAATCGGAGAAAACAAACGGGCAGAGGAAGAGTTGAATAAAGTTTTTGCAAGTGGAAGTCAAGTAGAAAAAGATCAGGCACGCACACTTACAATCGTCAATGAAATTATGCGTGTGGGTTTTGAGAATAAAAATCTTTGGAGTCTATATGATGGCGAAGAAGCTCGCACTTTCGAATCGCATATTTATCCGCATTTGAAGTGGCTTGCTTCTCAAGGAGAAACCCTGACCTACGATAGCTATAGCTATTGGGATGTTTCTTCAAAGAAAACAAAAGTTCGTGTTGAAATGGTGTATTCATGGACGAAGCGAATGTTGGGCATGTTGTACAAATATGATATTAAAGGCGAATTGGCCAGTCCGAATGAGGCTTATTACCATGATAAGTACAATATAAAAAGGATGAAGGAATTCATGCAAGGAGAGCGCAGTGATTTCGAAAAACTTCTTCTGCAGATTTATCCAGTTAAATTAGAAGACATCGAGTTGTACGAAGGTTTAGTATTAGCCTACGCTGGTCAATTGGAAAAAGCCAAAGAACATTTTGTTAAAACGAAATTGGCGAATGAAGAATTACTATCTGATCCTTTCGTTGCGGGTATTCAAGATTGTCACGATTGTGATCATGAAAATTACCGCGGACGCAAATGGACGCGAATGTCTACCTTGAATCGCATGATTCAACTTCAGCAGAATATTCTTCGAAACACAGACATGTATTATTCTGCACTTGCCTTGGGAAATGCTTATTACAACTTGTCTTATCACGGAAATTCGCGCGTGTTTTATCAATCGAAATTGATGTTCAGTTGGGGAAATTCAATCGATGATTTTCATTCGAAGTTTCTGAATTCCAGCAATCGCGCGAAAGACTACTATCGCACGGCGTTGCTCTGCGCGCAGTCAGACGAGCAACGAGCGAAATGCGAGTACTTCATTGCGAAATGCGATCGCAATGAATTTTACAATTTCGGATGGGTGAACAACGAAATTGATTTTCTAGCCTGGGATGGATTCAAGAATCTGAAATCGAAATATTCAAACACGAAATTCTACAATGAGGTTATTCGTGAATGCGGGTATTTTCAAACGTATGTGAGCAAGAACTGATTCAAGGAAAGATTGCCGAAGGCAAAGATTCTGCGAAAGATTCTACGAAAGGTCCTACAAAAGGATTATTCCAAGTGTCCGAACTCTCCGCGTTCAAACTGATGGAAAGCATCCATAAGCTCTTGCTTGGTATTCATGACAAAGGGTCCGTATGCTGCAATGGGCTCTAGAATGGGCTCTCCGGAAAGGATGAGCACCACTGCATCTTCTTCGCAGGAGATACTAAATTCTTCGCCGTCGTTGCTGAAGAGCGCGAAGTGGCTTGTGCCCACTGAATGTTCTCCGTTTACAATGATATTTCCTGAAATAACAAGTGCTGCTGTGTTGTTTCTATCGCAGAAAGAAAAATTCGCTGTTCCGCCAGCGTTCAATTTTACATTGAAGAGATTCACTTCCGTAAACGTAGAAGCAGCCCCTTTGTTGAACTCGTAGTTTCCGGCAATCACTTCAACAATACCGCCGTTATTCGGAAGTTCAACTTTCGGAATGTTGGTATTCAATATCTCTTGATACTTCGGTTTTGAAAGTTTGTCTGCAGCAGGAAGATTTACCCACAATTGAACCATGGAGAAAATTCCACCAGCTTTAGCGAATTCTTTTTCATGGTATTCTTTGTGAAGCACACCCGATGCTGCTGTCATCCATTGCACATCGCCTTCACCAATGATGCCGCTATTTCCAGCGCTATCGTGATGCGCAACTTTTCCTTTGTAGGCAATGGTTACTGTTTCAAATCCTTTGTGTGGGTGAACACCTACTCCTTTTTGAATCTCGGTAGGCGGGAAGTAATGTGGAGCCGCATAATCCAACATAATAAACGGATTCATTCTTTCCATACTCAAATAGTAATCGGGAATGAAGTGATGCACTTTAAATCCGTCTCCAACGAAATTGGTCGGCGGCGGTGGTATAATGGATTGAAGGGTTCTTTTCATGTTAGTTAAATTCATTTTTCAAAATTAGTTCAAGGAGCTGTTTGAATGCAGGTAATTCCTCATTAGTAGTATTCCAAATGATTTTAATGTCAATTTTATGATAGGTATGGTTAGCATAATTTCTCATGGAACGCACGAGGTAATAGGGATATGGGTATTTACCTTTTATATTTTCTGGTAGGAAATTAACGGCTTCGCCAATGATAGAAAACGAATGTAGACATGCGTATTGAATCTGTGAATTCACTTCGAAATCCTCGAATGATTTGTTAATTGTAAACTATTCGATTTTCTGAATAGCCTCGAGCATATGAACAACGCGGTCTCTAATTTCTACACTCATAGATTTTGATCAAAGTCGGTTCAACCAATTCATTCAAGTTCCCTTTAAGTCCTTTGTAGAATCCGATGTCTACTGTTATTCCAATGCTCAATTCGATTTGATGCTTGAGTTCTAGAAGATCGAAATAGGAGAATTTGTTTTTGTTTTTCAGTTCAATTAAAATGTCAATATCGCTATCATTAGTTTGGCTCCCTTTTGCATAAGATCCGAATACAAAGGCTGTTTTTATTTCATAGACTTCCGCAATACAAGCCTTTATTTTTCCTTTCAAATCTTTTAAGGAAGGAACTTTTAATTTACGGCTTATGGTATATTCCACTTGTCTTTCCGCAAGAATGAGTGCGTCTTTGGCAGTTGGTTCATCTTTTATAACAGAGTAAATGCGATCGGAAAGCCAGAGGGTGTTCAGTTCCTCAATTTCAACTTTGTAGTATTTCGCAAGTTTTTCAAGAAGATTTTTCGGGACAGCACGCTGCCCGCGTTCCATTTTACTGAGGAGGCCAGAATCACAGCCAATGGCTTTGCTAGCTTCGATAAGCGTAATGTTTTTGTTTTCTCGAAGAGTTTTTACTCGGGTTCCTAATTGTGACATAAAAATACAATATTGACAAATATAGTCAAAATATGAATACTTATATTTGTGCAATGAACAAAGACGAAATGCACTGCTTGGGAAAAATTACTAAGCTTCATGGTTACAAAGGTGAGTTGACGGTTTTTCTGGATACCGCGAAGGTGGCAGATTACAAGGATTTGCAGTTCTTGTTTTTGGAAATCAAAGGCAGCTTAGTTCCCTATAAGATTGAATTATTCGAACCGAAAACGAATGATTCGGTGAAGGTTAGGCTAGCGGGAGTAAACGATGAAGCCACTGCGAAATTGTTATTGAAATCTATGGTCTATGTTCGTTTAACCGAACTCTCTGTAAAAGACGAAGACCGAAGAGACATGGTGAATTGGGTTGGATATACAGTCTTTGATCAAACACATGGAAACATTGGTGTGGTTGAAGAGGTGGTGGAGAATAGAAAAAATCCGCAACTGGAAATTCGCCACAATACAGGTAAGTTAGTCTTACTTCCACTTCAACCTGAATTCGTTCTGGAAATCGATGACGAAAGTCAGACAATTTCAACGGCAGCGCCTGAAGGACTTATAGAGTTGTACTTAGAATAATTAATCAACATTTCGAACCGCTAATGGTTAAGAAAGGGAACAGAATAATGAATTCTCACCACTTTTTTTATTATTACCTTTGGCAAACGATTCAATGATAGTCGAACCAAATAATTATTCATGACAAACATCGGTACACGTCCCGAAGGCGCAACATTAGCGTACCTCGGTCTTAAACATGTTTCCACTGCATATTGGAACATGACACCTGCAGAATTGGTTGAAGAAACCATCTTACTTTCTCAGGGAACACTTACGAATACTGGCGCTTTAGCCATTGACACCGGAGAATTTACCGGGAGATCTCCGAAAGATAAGTTTATTGTAAAAGATGCTTCAACCGAAAATAGCGTTTGGTGGAGCCAATTCAACATTCCATTCGATTCAGATAAATTCACACGCCTGTATGAGCGTATGTGTGCTTACCTGAATGGAAGAGAAGTATATGTTCGTGATGCTTTTGTATGCGCAGACCCTCGCTACCGCATGAATGTGCGCGTTGTAACGGAATTCCCTTGGAGCAATATGTTCGCTAGCAACATGTTCTTGCGTCCAACCGCAGAGGAATTAACAACCATGACTCCAGAGTGGCATGTCATCTGCGCTCCAGAATTCATGGCAGATCCGGAGATAGATGGAACGCGTCAGCACAATTTCGCTATCATCGACTTCACAAAGAAGATGGCAATAATTGGTGGAACCGGCTATACTGGGGAGATTAAAAAAGGAATTTTCACGGTGTTGAATTATGTTCTACCACACGAGAAAAATGTATTGTCTATGCACTGTTCAGCGAACGTAGGTAAGGACGGGGATACAGCAGTGTTCTTCGGACTTTCTGGAACGGGTAAGACAACATTGTCTTCCGATCCGAACAGAAGATTGATTGGTGATGATGAGCACGGTTGGACCGACACTACTGTTTTCAACTTTGAGGGTGGTTGTTACGCGAAGACGATTGACTTGTCTCGCGAGAAAGAGCCTCAGATTTACGATGCGATTAAGTTCGGTGCGTTGTTAGAGAATATTGGTTTTGAAGACGACGGAGTGACTCCAGATTATACCGATAGTGCGAAGACTGAAAACACACGTGTAAGCTACCCGTTGGAACACATCGATAACACCATGAATCCAAGTGTTGGGGGAATTCCGAAAAACATTTTCTTCTTGACTTGCGATGCGTTCGGTGTATTGCCTCCGATTAGCAAGCTTACGAAGGAGCAAGCCATGTATCAGTTCATTAGCGGTTACACCGCGAAAGTTGCAGGTACTGAAGCTGGAATTACTGAGCCAACAACTACTTTCAGTGCATGCTTTGGAGCACCTTTTTTGCCGTTACATCCAACAGCTTATGCTGAGATGTTAGGAAAGAAAATCGACGAAAGCGGAGCGCAAGTTTGGTTAATCAACACCGGATGGTCAGGCGGTTCTTACGGAGTAGGGAGCCGCATGAAGTTGAGTTTCACACGCGCAATGATCACAGCAGCGTTGGAAGGAAAGTTGAACAATGTTGAATTCGCAACTCACGAAGTTTTCGGATTGGCTATGCCAACGGCTTGTCCAGAGGTTCCAGCAGAAATGTTGAATCCACGCAATACTTGGTTAGACAAAGATGCATACGACGCGAAGGCGAATGAGTTAGCAGAGAAGTTCGTGACCAACTTCGAGAAATTTAAAGACTACGCAAGTGAAGCATTGCTTTCGGCATCTCCGAAGGTAAAAGCTTAATTTTTATATTGAAATGAAACAGGCCTGTTGCATTGGATTAATTCTTCTGCTACAGGCCTGTTCCAATTCTGAGCCGGATCAATCAGGTTCAACTCCGAAACCGAATGAGCGTTCTGTTTATTCGAAGAAAGAAGAGAACATTATTACTTTTTTGAATTCAGATTACGAGACCTCTGTATGGGCCAGTCTAGTCGAACTAAGCAATTGGGCGGACTCTTTAGAGCAAAATGATTACACTTTGTTAGTTCCATCCGACGCCGTTCTTCGTGCTAAAGGACTCGATAAGTATCAGGCGCTTGTGCCTTTTGCCAATAGAACTGCTCTGAACCAAGAAATTGGTCATCATTTAATTCCAGGTCGTATCTCATTCGCGAATCTTCCTGATACGGTCTTGAAAAATGTGAACGGAGAAAGCTTGATTTATTCTTCTTCCACCAAAAAACTTTCGGAACTTGAGATTACAGCGGTGGAGAGGGATCTTAAGATTGGACGAGTAGTCAGAATAAGGTAGGAGAGAGTAAGAAGGAACTTCGTTCTTCAATCTTTCAGATTAATCACTACGTGATCAATTCTTCGAATCAATCGCTTTGCGATCAATTCTTCGAATCAATCGCTTTGCGATCAATCGTTCCGATTAATCCGTAGGATTGATCACCGAAGGTGATTGATTGCTTCGCAATTGATCTGACGAAGTTAAATTGCTCGCCTTGGCGATTTATCCGTAATGGCTCATCATCTCAATCCGCAACAACTTCAACGCATTCTCAATAGCCGGATTACCCACAGCTGCTTCCATCTCTAAAACAAAATTGTTGAGGTATATGCTGTTGTCGTTCGGATTTACTTTCGAATATGAGACTTTGAAAAGTTCAAGTATATCGCTCTTCGCTTGTTGAATGTTTGCCCAAGTGTGTTCGCTCACATACATCTGCAACGATACGTTGTGATCGAACTCTTCGCGAATGTTGCGAATCATTTCCAACTGCAACAAAGTGCATGTCATTCCAGGGCGATTGCTGCGCAGAACAACGCTGCTTGGGCGTGATCTTTCCAACATGACAATCAATCGCTCGTATGCTGAAAGACGCAAGGAAGCAAGCGCGCTTGCATTTGATTTGCGCAATTCTAACTGCCAACGTTGTTCATTGTGACGATGTTGTTTTTCCATAAGGAAGAAAATAATTGTCCCAGCAATGACCAAACTTATGGCGACCAATAGAAATGTAAGAGATGCGTTCATATTGCAAAGAAACTTCTTAATTGTTGTTGGTGCAAATGGTATATTTGAATGTATGAAAAAATATATTCTTCTACTTCTGTGCATTGCATCCATTCAGGTATTCGGACAACCGCTTTTGCGATCCTATACTACTACGGTTAGTGCAGACGGATTTTATCTTCAGAACCCCTGGGCGGGCGGATTGAATTCTTGTCAGATTTCAAGAATAGATGCTAATGGCGATGGGAACTTGGACATTTTCATTTTCGATCGAATTGGTTCGCGCATTTCGATTTTCATAAATATGGGCGATGTTCAAGGAGATACCTATTACCGATACACGCTTGAATACAACAGTGCTTTCCCTAATGGATTAACCAATTGGGTGTTGCTGCGAGATTATAACTGTGATGGAAAAGAAGATATTTTCGCGAATTATTACAGCGGAATTAAATTGTGGAAGAATACCTCTTCGAACGGAGTGTTATCTTTTGAGCCTGTAAACAATGGCGCTTCAATAGAGTCGGAATATGATTTCGGAAGTCCATTTTCTGCACCAATCTATACGGTTAGTTTAGATGTTCCTTCAACGAACTACATCTGTGGCAATAGATGTTACGGCATGTTCGGAGAAAGTCCGGAGAGTTTTTCAATTTTGGAAGGAGCTGATTTCGATTGCGGTTTCAACGTGACAGATCCCCGTTCAAGTGATCGACTGCATACGGGTAGTTCGATATGTTCTATTGATCTCGATAACAACGGGATTAAAGATTTTGTAATCGGAGATGTGTCTGAAAATAATTTGGGTGCCATCTTTTTTGAAAATGCAGTGAACGGGCTTGATAGTGCAACCACTGTTCAATTCGACTTTCCTGTACAAGTTGGTAATTCTCTTCCTGTGAATCTACCGTTGTTTCCATGTGCATATTATGAAGACGTGAACAACAATGCTGTGAGCGATTTGTTAGTTTCTCCGAATGCTTATGCAACAGCCGAAGATGTGAATAGCGTTTGGTATTATGAAAATATCGGTGGTGAAGCGTCTCCACAATTTCAATTTGTGATGGACGATTTCCTTCAGCACGATATGATAGAATTGGGGACAGGTGCCTATCCTGTTTTGGAAGATGTGAATGGCGATGGCTTGAAAGATTTGCTTATCACGAATCGCAAATCATTCGATCCAATAACACCAAGTAACAACCACACTTCTCGCATCTTTTGTTACTACAACAATGGTACACCCTCAGTTCCTTCATTCGATTTCAATTCGAACAACTGGCTTCCTTTGGCTACGGATACTTTGGATAGCAAGTACATCACTTTTGGCGACGATGATGGAGATGGAGACAAAGATTTGCTGATTGGAGTTCAGAATGGATATTTGGTTCGTTTTGAAAATGCAGCTTCAACGATAAACGGATATACCTTTTCTGATAACGGGGAGTTGTTGAAGGATAACAACGGACTTACGATTGATGTCGGTCAATTCGCGACTCCGCAATATGTAGACTTGAACGATGACGGTCTCTTGGATTTGGCAGTGGGAGAGAAGAACGGTAATGTGAACTTCTATGCGAACATTGGATCCGCCAACGCAGCCTCATACGAATTCAGAGAAGATACCTTAGGAGGAATGGTGGCCACTAATGTTCTTGGAATATTCGGATACAGCGTTCCTCATTTTTTCAAAAATGAATTGAATTTATGGGAAGTGTTGCTGGGAACTGAAACTGGACAAGTCAATCACTTCTCGAATGTGTCTGGAAATCTTTTAGGCGACTTCACGCTTGATACAACAGACTTCGAAGGAATAAACGAAGGAGAACGTTGCGCAGTTTGGTTTGAAGACATAACAGCCGACGGGAAACGCGATTTGTTTATTGGACAGATAGGAGGGGGGCTTGGTTTTTATTCAAGCGATACGATTATTTCAGTGATCGAATCGCTTTTCAACGACATTCAAGTTTATCCGAATCCAGCGAGCACACAATTGACTATAGACGCAGGTTCAAACTGGAATGAAGTTACAGCTATAGAATTGTATGATTTGAGTGGAAGGCGAGTTTGGACGGAACGCGTGAATGCCCGAACCATGCTTGTTAACCTTTCGAATTTCTCCGAAGGGATTTATGTTCTGAAATTGAATGGAACAGCTGTTCGCAAGAAAGTAATCGTTAGGAAGTAAATTGATCGTTGAATTGTTCTGCCGTACAAACGTGTAAAGGACAATCTTTGAAGTCTTTCTTGTTTCGCGTTATTACGTGAGTGATTTTCCTATTCGAAAGCGCGCAATGTAATTGAACAGCATCTTCGTAATCTTCCGTTATGCTATTTAATCCAGACAACAGCATGCCTTTGTTTATTTCTATGACTTGAACGTCTTCTAATAATTGAAGTAGTATACCTTTAACGACTTTAGACGGATAAGATTTTTTGAGGTAGTATGCCACACTCAGAATCGTGTTGGTGGAAGTATAAGTCGTAATTATTTTTTTCTTTTGAAGGGTGAAAAGATCAAGTGCGTGATTTTTGAATGGCATTCGATGAAAAATCATGTCCATTAAAATATTTGTGTCTATAAATACGTGCTTCATCCGTGTTTTTCTAATACGCGTTCGTACATGATTTGCTTGTGCGATTTGCCTTTGAATTCTTTCGAGTTTTCATCGAGTAAGCCAACGAGATAGGCCATTGGATGATTCTTGTACTTGTTTGGATCTTCGTTCTTACACAGAATTCTTTCCAACTGTTCGCTGACCAATTGAGACAGACTTTGTTGTGTTTCTTTGGCGTAGACCTTCGCTTCTTCGATGAGTTTCTTGTCCATGATTAAAGTTAATTTAGTCTGCATACGTGTAATTTTTACAAATGTACGTATAGCTATTATCAGCAACAAATTTCCAAGGAATCTTCCCGAATCCTTATGCCAAAATCGTATAAGTTATATGCTGTTTATTCCTAAAGAAGATTCCAAATCTTATAACTCTCGTCGGCTTGAATTTCAAGCATACTGCGGCCGTTGCAATAGCGCGTGCCGCGAGAAATTCCTTCTTGAAGGAAGGCTGTTGTTTCGGGGTTGTAGATTAAATCGTACAACACATGCTGATCGGTTAAGCTGGAATAAGGAAGGTCGGGCTTTTCGTCTCCTTGCGGGAATTGCCCAACCGGAGTGGTGTTCACAATGAGCTTGCATTTTTCGAGAAGCAAGGGTGTGACTTGCTCGTAAGAGCATGTTTGTTCGTTTTGCGGATTTCTACTCACGAAGAAAAAGCGAATGCCTAATTCTTTCAAAACATAGGCAACGGCCAATGATGCTCCGCCTGTTCCAAGAATAAGTGCGTTTTCAACGCGATTTTCAATCAAGGGAAGAAGTGTTCGCTTGAAGCCAATGTAATCGGTGTTGTGCCCAATCCATCTTCCATCAATAATTTCAACACAATTCACGGCGCCAATTGCTTTCGCTTCAGGGGTAATCTCATCGAGATGCGTAATAATTTCTTGTTTGTATGGAATGGTAACGTTGAATCCGTTTAACCCCTGAAGTTCCTTACGATCACGAATGTTGTCAATTGAATCCAATTCGATGTTAATATATCTCCCTCCTCGCGAAGCATCTTGTGCAACATCTTTCGCAGAATCTTGCGTAGCATCTTGTACAACATCTTTCGCAATAACCTTCCTCTGAAATTTAGACGTGAAGTAGGTTTGCGAAAAAGAGTGCTTCAGCGATTTCCCAAGAAGCCCAAAAGTTCTCATGCTTTTGAACCGAATTTGCTTTTCAAATAAGCAAAGACCATTGGGGCAAGCGAGATAAGAATAATCAGAATGACAACCGCTTCGAAGTGCTTTTGAACGAATTCAATTTGTCCAAGAAAATAGCCGGCCAAGGTCATGCTTACAATCCACAATGCTCCTCCGAAGATATCGTACGGAAGGAATTTCTTACGGTAGTCCATTTTGCCCACACCTGCAACGAACGGCGTAATGGTGCGAACAATCGGAACGAAGCGCGCCATGATAATGGCTTTCGTTCCGTGCTTCGTGAAAAATTCTTCAGTAGTCGTTAGATGCTTTTGTGCAATCAAAGGCTTCCCTCTGAATTTCATCGCCACGATTTTCGATCCGAAAAATCTTCCAATGAAATAATTGCATTGATCGCCAAGAATGGCGGCTGCAATCAACAGAACGAAAAGAACTGTCAAACTTAAATTGTTCTGTCCAGCACACAACGCTCCTGCGGCGAAAAGCAACGAATCTCCAGGAAGAAAGGGCATAACCACCAATCCGGTTTCAACAAAAATGATGAGGAAGAGAATGGCATAAAACCAGACACCGTATTCATTCAATAAAAGAGGAAGCTCTTCATTCAAATGCAGAACGAAGTGCAAAAAAGTCTGTATCATTTCCATATTAAAGCGAACACTTGATTTCGGGTGCGCATTGTTCTGCGTAACCTTGAACACCGCCCGCAAGGCTGTAAATAGCGGCTCCAGGGAATTTCTTTTCAATCATATATACCAACGCGTCTGAGCGCTTGCCACTGTTGCAATGGAAGACGATCGGATTCTCTTTCGGAAGGGAAGGGTACTTTTCAATCACATGCTCCATGGGAATATGCATTCCTCCGAGTGTGCAAATGGCCACTTCGTATTCTTCACGAATGTCTACCAACAGGTGTGGCTTGTTTTCGTTCTTCCATATGAGTAATTCTTCAGGCTGCAGGTGTTGCATATTATCCTTTCATTTTAGAAACAATCTCTTCAGGAAGGTAATCGAAGAACGTATCGCCACGCAATCCCATACGCAAACATTCCAACGGAATGGATTCGTTTTCGGCAATGTTTCCAAGGTTTACGTTTGCACCGCAATGCTTAATGAAATATACTTGTTGTGCTTTCTTAGGAGCTTCCCAGATAATATCGTTTCCGTTGATTTTAGCTAGGATTTTGTTGATGAGCATCACGTGTGCTTGTCCGCTTGGACGATAGATTCCAACCGTTCCGCTTTCGCGTGCTTCAGCAATAACTTTCCATGAACCAGCATCCAATTCAGCTTGCATCATTTTGATCCATTTTGCTGGACTTATTAGAATGCCTTCTTCCTTCGATCCAACTTCAGAAAGTACTTTGTAGTCTTTTGCGAATTCAGTGATAAGCTGACATTTCTTTTTGTGATCCAATGCCATGCTTCCGTCAGAAACTTCAACCATTTCTATTCCTAGACTGTCGATGTATTTACGGTATTTGTCAAGTTCTCCGCGCACATAGCACGCTTCGAAAAGGGTTCCTCCCAAATAAACCTTGATTTTCGCATCGTGGTACAACTTCACTTTTTCCTTCACTTGCGTTGAAAACACAGAGGTCCCAAAACCAAGTTTCACTAAATCGATATATTCAGAACTGCTCGCAATCATTTCTTCGGCTTGACGAAGAGAGATTCCTTTGTCCATAACCATCGTAAGACCGAACTGACGTTCTTTCTTTTCGCGGCTAGGCATGTGGCTTAGTTGAATGTTCATGGTTGCTAATTTTGTGCGAATATCGTATAAATTTACTTAGTGTGAAAATTACACTAACCCTAGATCGCTTTTTAATTGAATGTAAAACGGTAATTGAAGAATTTTCGGATAGTACTCTTCGAGTTCAGAGAGTTGAGCACTTTCGTTTTGCATAAGGTAGTGCAAAAGGTCTTGTGCGTCTTGAATCTTTCCTAATTCAATTAGGTAAACCGCACGGCGGTATCCAATGTCGGGATTAGATAGATGAACCAGCGTAGCGTCGAGCATGGTCTCTAAAGCTTTTTCGTTGTTTCCCAATTTGAAAAACGCATCGGCCAGGGCCATCCATGTTTCTTCGTTTTCAGGAAATTCCTTCACCAACTTTTCGCCAAGCGAAATGGCTTCATTGAATTTTTCCATCTTTACCAACACTTCCATTTTATAGATGGCGTAGTCGGGATTCTTAGACTCGAGATCTATTGCTTTATCCAAGAATGGAAGAGCCTCGGCTAATTTTCCTTGAAGGTCCATGACCACACCTATTCCCAAATAAGCATCGGCCCAATATTCATCGGTCTCAATGCTTTTGTGATAATAGAAAAGGGCTTTGTCGTAGTCGTTCAATTTCTCAAAACACTCTCCAACATGACAGAAGATAGGAGCCTGCGGAGGTTCGTAAACATACGATTCCTCTAGTACTTCAAGCGCTTCGGCGTATTTTTCTAATTTGAAAAGTGCGTGCGCTTTGTTGTAGTATGCCGGAGCGAAATCGCTTTGAATGGCCAGGCAATAGTCATAAGCCTCAATGGAATCTTCAGACTTATCTAATTTTTGAAAAGCGTTCCCTAGGTTGTACCATGCGGCAAAACTATACGGATGCTCGTCAATGAATTGTTGGAAGTACATGGCGCAAACGGCAGGCAATCCGGCCAATTCAAAACAGAAAGCAATTTCGTAAAGAAGGGTTTCATTCTCAGGGCTGCGTTCGATTCCTTTTTTCAGAGTATCGATTGCTTTTTCATACTGCTCGAGGTTCTCATACTCCAATGCAATCTCCAAATACACATCGTCGATCTCTTCCTCTGAGCAAATTTGTAGCGCTCGCTTGTAATATTGAATAGCCTTGTTGTGCTCGCGCAATTGACTGTATACAGCAGCCATAGTCAATAACATTTCTTCGTTGTTCGGCTCGAATTTCTCTAACACTTTCAAGCGTGAAAGCGCTTTAGACAATTGACCTATGCCTGAAAGAAGTTGTACTTCTTTGATAATTAAAGCAGTATTATCAGGAAATAGTGAATACGCATATTCAAGAGCTTTGATGGCTTTTTGATAACTCAGGTTGGCTTGGTACCCGTCGATAATCGCTTCGAGTTGTTCAACATCGAAGTAGTATGATTCATTTTGCTGAATCATTTGCTCGAAACGCGAGATAAGGTCTCCTGTGTTGTGGTAATCAGATGGGTCTTCGCTCATTGAGTAATTTCAGAGTTCAAGTCAAAAATAACCAATTATTCGCGGGGTGCCCGATTAATATTTGAACACGTAATACACTATTTTAATGTATTCGTTGAAGGTGGTAATGAGCCCAGCTTCAAAGGTCCACCACGACTCTGCCTTAAAGTCCTTGGTTTCAGTGCCGAAGAAGTGAACCAGAATTCCTTTTTCTTGAAATTTCTCTCCGAAAACCATACTCATTCGGCGCAAATGAAAGTCACTGCTGACCACGGAAATTTCCTTCAAATTGTGCCGTATACAATAATTCAAGATTTCTTCTGATTCTTCATAAGTGCTCGTAGCTTCTCCTAATACCAAAACTCGAAGCGAATCGACTCCATTTTCAATGATGCATTTTTGGGAAAGATATGCAGAGGTGAAGTTTAATCCCCTTGCGCGCATTACATTAGACGTGTCGCCACCACCTGTACAAATAAATTGAGCAGTCGGAAATTCTTTTGCGAGGAGTGCAGCGCCTTTTCCCCTTTCAAATCCATTTCCACCTAAAACAAAAAATGTTTGGTTGGAAGGGGTAACCGCGCTCGATTCGGCTACTGTGAGAAAACGACCAATTCTAGCTAAAATAGAATCACGGTAAACAAATATTGCAATTAAAAAAGCGAGTGTTAAGGCTAAAACGAGATGCTTCCAAACTCGAAGAAGTTCTTTGTGCGTGGGCAGCGAACTGAAATAAGTGTACGTCTGATTTTGATGAATTTTCACTTCTTTAATATTTAAACTAAGATAATGTTTTCGCCGAGCATGTTGGAGTAGTCAAAGGGGACTTTCATATTCAGTGCTTCGTGAACAGCATCGAGCTCCGATTTTTTCATTTCGAAATTATTCTGATAAGCCGTTGTGCTGAACCACTCGGTTGCAGCAGCGGTTGAGATTTCGAATCGATTTGAAACACGGAAAATATTTTCCTTGTCGCTCATGAAGGCCGCACAACGGTCGTTCATCAGCTGCAAAACTTTTTGAATAGCCTCGCTCTTCTGCGCAATGGCATTGTTGTTCGCGACCGCTACGAATCCGCACCACGGCGCGTGAAAGGTATCTAAGAAACACAAGTGTCCTTTTTTTACGGATGGAATTGACGTGTACTTTTCCCAATAGAAATAATCGCTCTCGCGGTTTTTCAAACTTTGAATCGCGTTGTGCAAATTGGCAACTTCCACGTATTGATCATCGGCCGGATGAAAACCCAACTGCTTGGCATGAATGCGCGCCATGAGATGAGATCCTGATCCTTTGCGAGAGATGGCGTATTTTCTAGTGTGACATGAAGTGATTTTCGGCGTGTCTGTGTATCCGCCATAGATGCCCCAAGTAAGCGGAGTCTTGGTGTAAACTTTCACAATGCGAGCATCGAGTCCGCGGTGGAACGCGCTTACAAATCCTTCCGTAAGCATTAGCGCAACATCTAAATCGCCTTCTTGAAGGGCTTCGGTCATGACCCCTGTTCCTCCTGCGAAGTAGGTCCAAGACACTTGGATATTCAAGGCACTGAAAACGTCTTGCTCTAACGCAAGTTGCCAGGGTAAGTTGAAGTGTTCAGGAACACCTCCAATACGTAACGTAACTTTATCTTTCATTTTAGTAGCTGCCGTTCCACTTCCTCAGGAACCATTCAATGCTGAGCAACGACAAAAGTGCAACTAAAAGTGGCGCCCAATCTATGAGTTCTCTCACTTTTTTCTCTTCGAAAGAAACACTCGTGATTTCTTTTCTGCTTTTGATTTCGTTCACGAGATCATCGAGTGCTGTTGCATTGAATCGTTTTCCGTTGGTGCTGGAAGACAATTGTTCTAACAACTGGAAGTCTGCAATTGTTCTTGACGTCTCTACTGAAATGTTGTTCACGCTGAATCCTCCTGACTTGGTGAACTCTGTGGTGCCGTTGAAAGCCTTGGCAGTGTATGAATACGCGCCTGGGGGTAGCAATCCAGCATTCAATTGATAGCCCGTATTGGAAGGAGAGAATTGAAGTGATTGCGTTGAATTATCGGGATACTTCAACTCTAGATTCACTTGCTGATTTAATACAGGCATGAAACTTTCGTCGTACAATTCCGCATTGAAAAAGACCAATTCATTTTCAGCGAAATTCTTCTTGTGTTGAATTCTGAACTTCTCTTTATTCTCTTTCACACCAATGAATTGGGCGCTTTGTTGAATAAAATTGTTGAAGACTTCGTGCGATTCTTCCATCTGATACATCGCAACTTTCCATCTCCAAATTCCTTCTCCGCATAACACGGCAACTCTGTGTTCAGGTGTTCCTCCGAATCCCATTAGAGGAACTTCGGTTGCAATCTTCCCAATGCGCTGATTAAGCAACGCTTGTACTTCAGGTGCCACCGCATAATTCCCGAAAGGCACGGCCAACGGCGGAAGCAGAGGCAGGGCTTGTGCAAATTCATTCGAAAGTGAGAAGAAGCTAAATGATGGATTCAGCGAGGCGTTGATGTCTGAAAGTTTAGATTGGTATCCGTTCAACGAGAAACCTCCATTCAATGCATTGAAGGCGTTGAAATCGTTTTGTGCACCGAGAATAAACCAACATGGAATTTTCGATTTGAAAGCTTCTTGCACGACGTTGTTTCCTCTTCCACCCAACGACGGAATTTGATAGGCAATGAGCATGTCGTAATTGTTCACGTTGTCTGTAAACAGATCAACGGTTTGAACCGTTACTTCATAATTTTCTTGAAGGCGAAGCGCTTCGGCAATGGCAGTGATGTCGGGGTGAGGAGCGTTCGCTAGGATTAATACTTTCTGTCTGTTGTCTATGACTTCGATGTATACTTGCTCGGTGTTGTTTCGAGTATTGTCTTCGTTGTCTATGGCTTGAATAGTAATGGTGTAGGCATGAATTCCAACCTGGTCGGCAGGCAATGAAAATTCAACGTTTTTGAACTCTCTTTCGGAAGTGAAACTTACACTTTGCGAAACCAATTGAACACCGTTTTTCGAAACGGTAATAACGGTGCTGGTTCCTTGCGTTTTTCTTCCTTCCACATTTAATCGAATAGGGAAGTTGGCAATTTTGTTCGCGCTAATGTTCGAGATGAGCAAGTCGCGATGAAGGGTTGTGTCTCCTAAACCAACTGTAAATACAGGTATGTTAAGTTGTTTCAAATTGGAAACCGGATGCGGACCTTTGTTGTAAAGTCCGTCGCTGGCGATGACCAGTGCGGAAAGATTTCTTCCGCTGAAACGTGCATCAATGGCGCGTTGCAATTTTCCGAAATGGGTAATCTGATCAGAAAAAGTAGCGTCGTTTCCGTTCGAAACGTCATCTCCGAAAAGCAAGGGAAGCACTTCATAATCGGCACCTAGTTTTTCGGAAAGACCTTTCCAATTATTTAAAAAAGTTGTTCGAACCTCGTTCGAGTCTTTGGCAGAAACAACAGACTGACTGTTGTCGAGTGCTAAAACAACAACCGGTTTTTCAACACGTGTTTCGATAGTTTCAAGAAGCGGTTGGAACAACAAAAGAACAAGCAGCGATACTACAAGGAATCGCATGCTTGCTAAAAGAATTTTAAATTTTGTAGACCAAGATTCTTTCGAATTACCGAAAAAATAAAGAGCCAAGGCGTAGGCCAATCCTACCCAAACACAGAGGCTCAAAAGCCATGGAGATGCTTGAGTGATTAAGTGCGCCATAGCTTACATGTGCATACCGCCACAAACGTGAAGCGTTTGTCCTGTAACGTATGAACTTAATTCAGATGCTAAATAAAGAGTTGTATTTGCAATGTCTCTAGGAGTTCCTCCGCGCTTCAATGGAATGGTTTCTCTCCATTCTTGAACCACTTTCGGATCTAGCTTCTCAGTCATTTCTGTTTCAATGAATCCAGGAGCAATGGCGTTGCAACGGATGTTGCGAGAGCCTAATTCTTGCGCTACGCTTTTCGTGAATCCGATCATGCCGGCTTTCGATGCTGCGTAGTTGGCTTGTCCAGCGTTTCCTGTTACACCTACAATAGATGTCATGTTTATGATTGAACCGCTGCGGGCTTTCAACATGGGTTTAATCACCGCTTTCGTAAGGTTGAAAACAGATTTCAAATTCACGCGAAGTACTTCGTCCCATTGCTCTTCACTCATGCGCATAAGCAGGGTGTCGCGAGTAATTCCAGCGTTGTTCACCAAGATGTCTACGGTTCCGAATTCAGCAACCACTTCGTCTACTAAGGTTTGTGCAGCGTTGAAATCTGCAGCGTCGCTTTTATATCCTTTTGCTTTCGCACCTTTCGCTGCTAATTCGGCTTCGAATGCACGTGCTTTTTCGTCAGATGATGCGTAAGTGAAAGCGATTGTTGCCCCGTGTTCTGCGAACACTTCAGCAATTCCTTTTCCAATTCCGCGAGAGGCGCCAGTAATGATGGCTACTTTTCCTTCTAATAATTTCATGATAAACTATTTTTACAAATCTACTGCTTCTGCTATTAATTCCGCAATGTCTTTCACGGCTATGGTGTGCTCTTGCTCGAAGTGTTTCACACCATCGGTCATCATGGTGTTGCAAAACGGACATCCGGTTGCGATTACGCTAGGCTTCACTTCCAACGCATCTTCGGTGCGTTCAACATTCACTTCTTTGTTTCCTTTTTCAGCTTCTTTAAACATTTGCGCACCACCGGCACCGCAGCACAGACCGTTGGTTTTGCAACGTTTCATTTCAACCAATTCGGCATCGAGTGCTTGAATGAGTTGACGAGGAGCTTCGTATTCTCCGTTTCCTCTTCCGAGGTAACACGGATCGTGGAAGGTGATTTTCTTTCCTTTGAATTCACCGCCTTCAATTTTCAATTTCCCTGTATTCAATAAATCTTGAATCAATTGCGTGTGGTGAACCACTTCGTAGTTTCCACCCAATTCAGGATATTCATTTTTCAAGGTGTTGAAGCAATGCGGACATCCGGTAACAATCTTCTTCACTTCGTAGGCATTCAAAACACTGATGTTTTGCATAGCCATCATTTGGAAGAGGAATTCGTTTCCTGCACGTTTTGCCGGATCTCCTGTGCACGATTCTTCAGAACCCAAAATCGCGAATGACGTGTTGGTGTGGTGAAGAATTTTCGCAATTGCTTTGGTAATTTTCTTTGCGCGGTCATCGAAACTTCCAGCACATCCAACCCAGAAAAGTACTTCGGGTGTTGTTCCTTCGGCCATGCAATCGGCCATTGTACGTATCTTGAAATCCATGTTGTTCGAATTATTCGTTGGTCCAGTCTGCACGGTTCATAGCACTCATAGCCCAAGGCGCTCCGTTGTTTTCTACGTTGTTGAACATAGACGTGA
Source organism: Bacteroidota bacterium (assembly GCA_046051235.1). GTDB lineage: Bacteria > Bacteroidota > Bacteroidia > Flavobacteriales_D > Sanyastnellaceae > CAIZGX01. Next base: position 1,881 of record JBJOON010000063.1, on the reverse strand, counting down.
TGCTGTCGGGCGATTTAGATTCTTCCATGATTAAGTATCTGCGAAGATCTACTAGCACTTCCATAGGGTTAATGTTTATGGGGCATGCGTTGGTACAAGCGTTACATGTTGTGCATGCCCATACTTCTTCTTCCGAAATGTAATCGCGAATGAGGCTCTTGCCATCGTCTACCCAAACACCTTTGTTCGCTGCTTTCGCATTTCCAATTTCTTCCATGCGATCGCGAACATCCATCATGACTTTACGTGGTGAAAGCAATTTACCGGTTTGATTCGCAGGACAAACAGAAGTACATCTTCCACACTCGGTGCAGGAGTATGCACTGAGAAGCTGTGTTCGTGTTAAGTCGGAAACATCTTTTACTCCGAAGCGCGTGAAATCAACTGGTTCAACAACTGCGTTCGGATCAAGCATTAACTTCACTTCATTTGTTACTGCTTTGTCGTTCGATAAATTTCCAGGAGCCTGCAACTTACTGAAGTAGGTTGTAGGGAAGGCAAGTAAGATGTGCAGGTGTTTTGAATAAGAAAGGTATACAATGAAACCAAGGATACCCACAATGTGGAACCACCAGCAGAAATGGCTAAGGCCTTCCAACGCTCCGGTTGACAGAAGTTTCAGGAGGGGTTGATAAATCTGACTTACCCAGAATGAGGGCACACGTGCTGGTGTTGCACTTAGTACGGTTAGAATGCTATCGGCAGCGTTCATGATTAAGAACGCCTTCATTAAAAGTATTTCAGTGATAAGAATAATGTTTGCATCCCTTCTTGGCCACTCCTTTATTTCAGGAGATTGGAAGCGCTTAATCTTTCCAAAGTTGCGACGAACAAGGAAAACAACACAAGCAATAATTACCAATCCAGCGAGGACTTCAAACAGATTAATTAAAAGTCGGTAATACCCACCGAATCCAACAAACGAACGGTGCTCACCGGTTAATCCGTCAATGATAATTTCAATCAACTCAATATTGATAACGACGAACCCAACGTATAGAATCAGGTGCATGAGTGCCACGAACGGACGTGAAAACATTTTACCTTGTCCGAAAGCCACGAGGATCATGGTTTTCAAGCGCTCGCCTTTGCGATCGATTTCAGGACCTTTTTGTCCGAGGAATATATTTCCTTTTACAAACTGATATCTTCTAAAGATGAAGTATCCGGCAACAACAAGGAGTAAAGCGAATATGATTTGAGAGATCATAAATGATTTCGATTTTTAATTTGAAGAATTACTTGCCACTTTTTTCTTGAATCATTTGGTCAATGATTTTTCGCATGTCTTCCAATTCTGATTTCGAGAATTTATCTGCGTCGCGTCTTCCAAACAAAGAGAATCCTACGTAGCTCTTCGGATGGTTGCGCATATCGTCGAGCAATAAGTCGAGACTGTGTGTAGCGTTCACCAATTCATGGTGAAGGCTGTCGTTGTTCACGAGTTTTCCCAAAGAACCTTGACCGCTGTTCACTTTCGCCATAACCTCTTCAAAATGTCCCATGGCTTGGTCTACTTTGTAGAGCGTAGTTGTAAGACGAATGCGCGAGAGCGTGTCTGTGAATTGCGTAATGTTTTTGATGGCCTGATCAATTTTATCGTTGTTTGCTTTCAAGGTATTGGTCAAGGTTTGCGCGTTGGTAATGATTTCAGAAACTCTTCCGCCGTTGTTGGCAATAAGCACATTCAAGTTGGCTGAAGTTGATTCCAAATTGTTCATAGTGCGCTGCAACGAACTGAATAGAGAAGGAAGTCCTTCAGCACCAGAATTATTCAGTGTGCGTTGAAGGCTTGCCAACACACTGTCTACGTGTTGAAATATTTCGGTAGACTTTTGCTTGATTGGGTCTATTTCATTTTTCAATGTTTCAGCTAGTCCT
>JBJOON010000062.1:0-9623 GCA_046051235.1 Bacteroidota bacterium | reverse complement strand
GGTGCGATGGACAATCTTCGGCAACTCGAATTTTTGCTGAATTATCGGTACCACTTCATGCTCCATTAAATACTGCATCTCAAAAGGAACACCGGGAAGGGAAACACAAATATGTCCGTCACGCTCGAACAACATGCCGTTCGCAGTGCCAACCATATTCTCAAGCACCGTGCACGATGCGGGAACAAGTGCCTGTTGTTCGTTGACTTTCAAAAAAGGCAATCCACGTGATTCAAAAAAGGCCTTTACACGCAAATAGCTTGATTCGTGCATGACCAATTCTGTTTGAAACAATTCACAGAGCGTATGCTTTGTAATATCGTCTTTCGTCGGACCCAGACCCCCTGTAACAACAACCACTTCCGCCTTTTTCAAAGCCTTATCTATTTCATGAAAAATAACAGGTCCTTTGTCTGAAATACAATGCGACGATTCAACCTCCATTCCGAAACTATTCAGGTATTGCCCCATCCATGCAGCATTGGTATTAATGGTTTGACCTATTAACAGCTCGTCTCCAATATTAATAATTATCGCTTTCATTTAATTTTTTGATTGTTTCAGTTATTGAAACCAATTTTTGCTAAATTAGTTCGCTAATCTAAACCACTACTATGAAAAGACTCTACTTTGCTTTGGCAATGGGGGTTGCTTTCAGCGCAAGCGCTCAGCAAATTCCAACCAAATTGTCTGCCTCACAAAACAAGGCAGCGAAATTCAATCCTTACACCAACACAACAGTTGGCAACACTCATTCACAACAATCAAAAGTTCCTTACGCAAGTTCATCTGCTAAGAGCATGATTCAAGTGGAAGAGTACGTAGGAACTTCTATCTACGATTTACAAACCAACAACAGCATTCAAAATCGTATCATTGCAGACGATGCAGGTGTTGCAGCTTGTTTCACTTTTAGTGCAACAAACTCTTCAGACACATACCCTGACCGCGGAACAGGTTACAACTACCGCACAGCAGGTGCTTGGCAAGATGACATTACGCAACGCGTAGAAAGCATGCGCACAGGGTGGACTTCTCTCATGCATCCTGCGAACGGCTCTGAAATTTTAATGAACCACAGCGGAACGGGTGGAATCAAGGTGTGGACCCGAGCTGCTATCGGTACTGGTAATTGGGTGAACTCTGTTGTGCCTACCCCTTCTGGATTTGCAATGTTTTGGCCGCGTGCAACCTCGGGTGGTGCAGATGGAAACAGCATTCACATGATTTGTTTATCAGATCCAAACGCAGGTGTCTTCACCAACGGAATGACAGGAGCAATTCTTTACAATCGCTCATTGGATGGCGGGGTAACTTGGGATCTGACTGAAGTCTTACTTCCTGGTGAAGAAAACACTTCTTTGGTTGATGGTTTCTCTGCTGATACCTACGCTATTTACGCACGTGGAAATAAAATTGCTATTGCTACTTTCGGTGATCTTCAAGATTCTTACATCTGGATTTCTAACGACAACGGAAGCACTTGGACACGTAGCACAATTTGGGATTTCCCCATCGATAACTACGTTATTGACCAAGGAACAGATATTGAACTAGATGGTGTTCAAGATACAGTTCTTTCTTCTGACGGCGCGGGTGCGGTATTCATTGACGCTAGCGGAACAGCACACGCTGCATTCGGAACGATGTTCTACACAGATGATCTTGGTGTAATCGATTCAGTATACAGCTACTTCCCATTAGGCGGAAGCATCGCATATTGGAACGAAAACATGGTTGATCCTGCAACTGAAGTTCTTGAAATCGGTGTTTCTCCTGACGTCGACACAACAATTCCTGCTGCAACTACAGAGGTTGGACAATACGGAAACAGTGGTATCGCTTCGCACCCGCAATTGGCTGAAGCCGCTGATGGAACAATCTTCTGTTCTTATCAAGCAGTTAATGAAAATTACTTCAACGGCGCAGAATACCTTCGTCATATCTATGCTGTGAAATCAGACGACGGTGGTGCAACTTGGACCGCTCCTTCAGACATCACACCAGACCTTGCTGAAGATGGATACGAGTACGTTTATGCTTCAATGGCGCCATTCGCATACGGAGATAAAATTCACTTGATTGTTCAACGCGATTTCGAACCAGGAATTCACGTTCAACCAGAAGACGCTGTTGATCCTGTTACAGACAACGATCAAATCTATGTTTGTGTAAGTCTCGATTTAGTTGGTGTTGAAGAAGGTTCTTTAACAAAAACTTCTTTCAGTGTTTTCCCAAATCCAACAACTTCTGAATTAAACATTCAAGTTGGTGCTAACGAAAACGGAGTAATCCGCATCTTCAATGCAAACGGACAAATGGTGCGTTCTTTCAACAACTTCAACAACGGAATTACTAAAGTTGATGTTTCTGATCTTGCTAACGGTGTGTACGATGTGCAATACCAAAACGCAAACGGAACAAGCAACCAACGTTTCGTTAAGCAATAAGATTTTAATTTTATATGTGGAAGAGGGCCGATTCGTCGGCCCTTTTCTTTTTACGCAAACTATTCTGCCGTTACTTTGTTTTCCGTTTATGAAGAAGACAGAGAACCCCGCGTTGAAGTATATTCATCCCAACTTCATTGAAGTCAAAACCCCCTTGGACCATAACGGTCGCTTCCTCAACTTCCACACACAATTCGAACCGAATTTAAAAGATGTGATGAAATGGAAGCGTGCGACAAATCCCTTTCAAGCCGAGAAAAAAATGGGAATGAAGGGACCTGAAGTTGCAAAAAATTTCGATTGGTTAAAAGGAAGTGAAGATGGAATTGTTTGGCTAGGACATGCCTGTTTTTTCCTGCGAATAAACGGGGTGAATTTGATCACGGATCCTGTATTTGAAAAACTCTCTCCCTTCCACAAACGCTACACCACGCTTCCCTTCCAAATAAATGAATTGCCTGAAATAGATTATATCCTTTTAAGTCACAATCATCGCGATCATCTCAGCGGAAAAACGTTAAAAACCATTCTTAAAAAATCGAAAGATGCCAAGGTGTTAACCGGATTGAAAATGGGAGCACTCATTCGCAGTTTAACCGGACATAAAGACATTGAAGAAGCGGGTTGGTATCAAGTTTTTTCAACCTTGAAAAACAAGTTAGGCATTTCATTTATGCCTGCACAGCACTGGGCGAAGCGAGGCTTATTCGACTACAACGAACATCTCTGGGGTGCTTTCGTTATTCAGTCCGACAACACCACTATTTACTTCAGTGGAGACACGGGATACAACACACATCTGAAAGAAGTTGGTGATTATTTCAATATCGATTATTGCATTATCGGAATTGGCGCTTATCAACCCGAATGGTTCATGAAACAAAATCACATTTCTCCGAAAGACGCGCTGCGTGCGGCGGAAGAGATGCGCGCAAAAAAAATGATTCCCATGCACTTCGGTTGTTTCGATCTTTCAGACGAACCTGTTATGGAACCCATTGAAAATTTGATAGAACTCTCTCGAATTAATAAGCCGCTAGTTCAAATTGAAATAAAAAAAATTGGAGAGTTTGTTCCGCTTTAATTTCAAATCGTTGTTCTGCCGTTCAAAAAATCAGTAAATTGCGTCAACCGCCTTAACTATTATAAATGAAATTTTGGTCTGCTCTTATTGTCTGCGCATTGCTAGCTTCCAACGTGTTTGGACAAAGCGTTAGTGATTGCAGCGGGGCCATTCAGTTATGTGAAGACGTCTATACGGAAGCCAATGCTACTTCAACCTTTGGAAATATATTCGAACCTACAGGAGCCTGCAATAGCGGAACAGAGACCAGTTCAATGTGGTACACGTTTACCGTTACTCAATCCGGAAACATGGGTTTTGTTCTAAATCCTGCAGAAATAGATGCAGACTACGATTGGGGCATATTCAACATTACCGACAACGGTTGTGCAGGAATAATGAACGGCACATCTCCCGAAGTAAGTTGCAATTCATACGGACTCTTTTTTGGTTCTGGGCCAACTGGTATTTCAAGTGTTAACGGAGGAACAGGCAATAGCAACGGTCCTGGAGACATCAATGGTCCCGCGTTCAACGCCGATCTCAATGTTGTTGCAGGTCAAACCTACGCCTTAGTTGTTATGAATTGGTCAAACAGCAGCAGCGGCTACACCATAGATTTCTCGAACTCAACAGCTTCGCTGTTCGATGACATTAATCCAACAATATTAAACGTTACAACAAATTGCAGCAATCCGGGAGTAGTCGTAGAGTTCGATGAAAATATTGTAACCTCATCTATTCAACCTTTAGACTTTCAATTATCTGGACCCTTAGGAAATGTAGCTATAAACTCTATTCAGCTTCCCGCTCCTAATTCTCCCGGAAACCTATCAGTAACGCTTGTTCCAACATTAGGTAATCTTCCCCCAGGAAACTATACGTTGTCTATCTCCGATCTCGCTGGCTACGTAACAGACGCATGCGGCAATACCGTCTCGGGTTCAATTGATTTTGTTGTTTCTCCTTCAGAAGTTTCTGTTTTCGCAGGCACAGATACTATTATTTGTCCTGGAGGCACAGCCAACCTTTTAGCAACTGGAAATTTCAATTCCGTGCAATGGCTCAACGGTCCTTCAACAGCAAGTTTCAACGTGCAGAATTCAGGGAATTACCAAGTCACTGCAACGCTCAACGATTGTTCGGTAACAGATGTGGTCAATGTCTCAGTTATTTCTCTTCCGAATTGGAATTTAGGTCCAGATGTTACCGTCTGCGCAGATCAACCTTATTCATATTCTACGAGCCAAAGCGTTTTATGGGGAAATGGAACCACCGGGACATCTATTCCTATTTCTTCGTCAGGAATGATATACGGCACTTACTTCTATCAGGGCTGTCCAATGCCCGATAGCGCGCTTGTAACAGTAATAACACCGCCTATAATTGATTTGGGGCCAGATACAACGCTTTGCACAGGCGAGAATATAAATTTTTCCTTCAACGAACAGCTTACTTGGAACAATAGCACGCTAGCTTCTACTTTTCAGACGAGCAATCCAGGTCTTGTCACCGCTTCCTATTCAGACGGTGTGTGCAATGTCTCTGATTCTGTTTTCATTTCAATCCTTGACCCGATTGTAATTCCAATTGGAAACAATTACACCTACTGTCAGGGAGATACGGTAAGACTTTCAGCTTCCTCTCCCGCAGCAGAATATTTTTTATGGTTCGATGGGACCGATCTTTCAACGCATCTTTTTTTCGAATCTGGAAATTATTCAGTATCGGTATCAAACGCCTGCGAGACAGTATCACGCAATTGGAATATGGAATTCGATGATTGCAATACTTACGTCTACGTGCCAAACTCTTTCACTCCGAATAATGACGGAATAAATGATGTTTGGTATCCTGAAATTAAAGGTTGGGTAGAAGTTGAAACCTACGTATTCAATCGTTGGGGAGAAGTTATATTTTTCAGCTCAAACCAGAATATTCCTTGGGTCGGTGAAGTAAGGGGTGGAAATTACTTCGCCCCAGAAGGAATTTATTGCTACACAATAAAAACAAAATTCACGAGCGGTGAATCTCGTGAATTCAAAGGATTTATTAGTCTTATCCGTTAACGAACCAACACAACTGTTCCCATTCGCTTAAACGGTTCTTCTCCGGGTCTGAACTGAATTTTTAGTAGGTACATATAAGCCCCATCTTCAGCGAAATGTGACCCGTTATTTACATCACCCACCCACGCTTCGTCTGGGTCCTTGGTTTCAAATATCAAATCTCCCCAGCGATTGTAAACACTGAAGGTGTATCTAGAGCTACTCGTTAATCCTGTAATAACAGGAGCAAACACATCATTTTTTCCATCTCCATCTGGAGTAAAGGAATTCGGAACATAAACAAACGACGTCTTACTCAAACTCACTGTATAGCATTGTGCGTCCATGCAGCCTGTGGCCCCAGTAACCGTTAAGCATGCTTCGAACGTCTCATCTAAATTATCTGGAAGTTGAAAATTAACATCTTCAGAAGTGAATGAAATACCATTAATAGTCCAATCGAATGAGGCACCGCCTAAAGAGGCATTGTCAAACAAAACAGACGTTCCAATAATTGGTTCAATTGGCTCCCAGGAGAAAGATGCAGACGGGTTGGAAACAACACAAACTATGTCGTTTTGAGTTGCGGTTGCACTGCATCCTGCTGCGTTAATTACCATGAGTCCAACATCTGAACACGAATTGCCTTGAAAAACATCACTGTATACATTTCCACTTCCGACTGCATTTCCATCTACATACCAAACACAATTGCTTCCCAACGGACTTGAGGTATTGGTGAAAGTAACCGATAATGGAGAGCAGCCCGTTGTTGAACTTGCTGAAAAACTGGGCGACGGAAGAGCATTAATAACAACCTCTACATTGTCAGAACTCAAACATCCGTTATTGTCTATGTCGTATGTAAATGTATAAGTCCCCGCTCCAAGTGCCGATGGCGAAATCTGGCCATTTAACGTTATGGCGCCAGTTCCACTCCAAACACCTCCCGCGCTTGCAGCCGTTAATGAAATTGGAAGAGCGTCGGCGCAAAATGGTCCTACGGGAGCAATTGTTGGATCTAAATTCGCATTTACTTGAATAGTTTGGTTGAACACTTGAGAGCATTGCCCAGAAGTAGTGTATGAAATGTTATAGGTTCCTGCTGGCAAAATTGAAGATCCGAACGTTCCACTAACAGCATTCGTAAGACCCGTTCCGTTCCAAGTTCCCCCTGTAGAAGCCGCAGTTAAAGTTACAGGTAAGTCTGCTTGGCAAAACGGACCGGTGGAAGTAATAGTACCATCTGGAACTTGCAGCACATTAAACGTTTCGGTATCTGAATCTGGACACGCTCCTCCTATTGAATAAGTTATTGTATATGGACCAGGAGTAACCGAATTTGGAGTAAATGTTCCAGTTGCACTTATACCTGTGGGTCCACTCCAAGTTCCTCCGACATCAGCAGCTACCATGTTAAATGCAGGCGCATTATTACAAACATCGGAAACAGAAGAAATTGTGGCGTCAACATTGGCATTAACCACAATTGTTGTTGTACTTGCTTGTGAACAATTCCCTTGAGGGGTATATGTAATGGTATAGCTATTCGCTGACAAAGTGGAAGAACCAAATGAGCCCGAGGTAGGGCTATTTATCCCTGCTCCTGTCCATGTTCCTCCGGTACTTGCCGCTGTAAGTACAATGGGGAGATCTGCTTGACAAATAGGTTCAACCGGTGTAATTGTGCCATCAAAAACAGGGTTAACTGTAATAGCCTGTGTATCCGAGCTAGGACATGCTCCAGGAATACTATAGGTAATAATTGTTTGTGGCCCATTGATCACAGCCGCAGGATCAAACGTTCCGTTAATCTGATCTGTAATTCCTGATCCTGCCCAAGTTCCTCCAGGGTCTGCGGCTACCAAATTAAATGGTGCAGAATTAGCACACAACGGCAATACGTTAGATATTGTTGGGTCAAAATTAGCATTAACAACAATACTTGTGTTGAAGATTCGGGGGCAGCTCCCCGCGGTAGTATAAGTAACACTGTAAGTGCTCGCGGCTAATGAAGATGATCCGAATGATCCCGAAGTTGAACTATTTATTCCTGTTCCAGTCCAGGTCCCTCCGGCACTTGCTGCTGTTAAGACAATTGGGAGGTCTGCCTGACAAATCGGTTGAACAGGTGTAATTGTGCCATCAAAAACTTCATTAACAACAAATGAGTAAGTGTCAACATCAGGACAAACCCCTGAAATACTATAAGTAATATTTTGGGGGCCAGGCACCGCCAGGGAGGGATCGAATTCACCCGATGATGAATTAACAATTCCTGCGCTACCCGACCATGTTCCACCGGATTGTGCTGCTGTTAAAACTACTGGCGCTGCATCTGAACAAAGGGGGCCTAAAGGGTCTATGTTTGCATTACTCTGAGAATTCATTGTGATTTCTACGTTATCAGTCGCACTGCATATTCCGGAAGTTACAGTTAAAGTATAAGTCTGGGTGCTATTTGCTGTGTATGTGGGCGACAGTGTTGAAGCTCCTGTTAAATTTATAATTGGTGACCAAGAAATTACTTCACTTCCTGTACTGGAATTCGTAAACGAACCGTTGAGCGTAATGGTTTGTCCTTGACAAACACTTTGATTAGGCCCAGCATTGACAACAGGAACATTAATCACTTGTATTTGGGTGTTGTCTGATTGGGGACATTGATTTGGTAAATTCAATGCATAGGAAATGATATGCGGACCAGCCCCTGCGGTAAGAGGATCAAATACACCCGTATTCGCATCAACTCCTGCCCCCGACCAAACACCACCCGCTGTTGCGGCTACAAGCGTTTGCAAACCAGCGTTTGAGCAAAGTGGGGCAATGTCCGTAATTGTTGCAGAGGGCGTATTGTTCACGGTAAGTGTAAGTACCACAGGTGTACCTACACATACTCCAGCAGAAGGAGTTGCGGTAATTGTAGAAACGATCTGACTTGTTACCTGACTTGTTGTAAACGATTGAATCGTTCCTGTTCCCGCAGCCAACAACAAACCAGATGCTGTATTGTTATTTGTCCAGGACACTGTGGCCGTCGGAACACTCGTATTCCAAGTGATACTAGGTACGATCTCTCCTTCACAATAGACGCTATTAAGTGGAATAGATGTGTTAATTGTCGGAGCGGGGGTGGGATTAACAATAATGTTAAAAACATTTGCAGGCCCATTGCAATTACCCAACGTGGGAACAACTGAAATACTAGCTGTTATTGGAGAACCTGTAGAGTTGGTGGCGATAAAGGATGGAATCCCAGCGGTTCCGTTGGTAGACAGCAATCCAATACTTGGTTGACTGTTGGTCCAATTGTACGTGGCGTTCGGCTGAGAGCCTGTGAAATTTATCGCAGGTACCGTTGAGCCCGAGCAATAAGTTTGGCTAGAGGTGCTTGATACTGTAGGTGTCGGATTTACAACAATCGCAACAGGTTGAACAACTTGACATTGGGGTGCTCCAAAACTAGATGCTGCAAGTAGAGCAGTAAAAGTATAATTTCCAGTGCCCCCAAAAACACCGCTCGCGGTCGTTGCACTTGCAATAGTTGCGGTAGGTTGAAAAGAAAGAAATCCTCCAATATTGTTTTGCCAAAACCCAGTAGCCCCTGCTGGTAGAACAGCATTAAAATTTACGGGGCTCCCGGAACAAACATTTACCGGAGTACCCGAATACACCGATCCGTTTACTGATGGGTTTATTGTTGGAATCTGGTTTATGATGACCACGGTTGACGCGCTGCAGGGTGTGCCTCCTGCTGTTGTGGCTGTTACAGTATACGTTCCTGCCATTGAGGCGTTGGCGTTTGGAATAGTAACCGGGGATCCTGTTCCACTGTAGCCGTTCGGCCCTGTCCAAGTATAAGTAGGGGTTGGCCCTCCCGCTGTTGTGGTTGCAGTTAATTGAATATTGTTCCCATTTCCTGGGCAGACAGAATTTGCGGTGCTCGCAATTACGCCACAGGTTGAATAATTTTTTCGAATAAGAGTGGCTGGTCCTGAAGTTTGTGAAATCGTTACACTACCGGTACAACCACCTAAATTACTCAAAAGTAAAATGTAAATT
>JBJOON010000061.1:0-9754 GCA_046051235.1 Bacteroidota bacterium | reverse complement strand
TTGAAGGTTTGGGCATCAAATTCCGATTTCGTGCTGAGTCAATTGGCAACACGTATTGTCGAACGTAGACTTTTCAAGATTGAAATTTCAAGAACTGAAATCCCTGAAAGCAACATTCAGCAGGCTATTCAAAGTATTCAAGAACAATATTCAATTGCACCTGAAGAAGCTCGTTATTTCGTGTTGAATGGCAAAGTAGACAACCGAGCTTACAACAGCATGAATGAAGGCATTCTGGTAAAGATGAAAAATGGAGAAATCATTGACGCTGCGAAAGCCAGCGATCACGATAATCTTTCTGCGTTGAGCGCGCCGGTGGAGAAGTACTTTTTAGCGAAAGCCAAATAATGCCCTTTGGGCGAATGTGCAAGCACGAATGCCCCGTGGGCGAATCTCTTCGAGGAATGCTTCGCGAAAGCCAGCGACGATTTAGTGTGGTTGAATGGATAATGCGAAAGTTTTAATGAGGTAATTGGAACTGCGTTGCTAAAACGTCGAAGACATTCGCGCTACGCGCATTCGTGCTCGCACATTCGTAGCTTAGCAACATTCGTCCGAAGGACATTACTCCTTCACCAACCTCATCGTCTTACCAGCAGCTCTTACTAAATAAACTCCAGCGTTCCATTTAGCAACAGAGATTTCCATGCGATCTGATTGTGCCTTGTCTTTGAATAAGATTCTTCCAGTTAAGTCGTAAACTTCGACAGAGGTTCCTTTTTCAATTCCAGTTAATTGAACATTGTTCGTAGCCGGATTTGGAAATAATTGAACATCTGTTTTCTTCGCCGGGGTTTCTTCAACCCGAACCGAACACGCCATGGTGTAAACCGGACTAGTCATAGCCGTTTGCATGTTATTGCCCATGTCGTGAACAGTATACTGAACTTCCGTTCCACACGAATAAGGACCTTTCAACGCTTGTCCTGTTGTGTTCATGACCATCATTGGTTCATTTGCAGAAGATGCTACGCCATATGGACCTCCAGTTCCCATTTCAGCCAATTCCATCATAACATAGAATTGATCATTCGCTGAGTCTTGCACCAACATTAACCCCATATTCGGCAACTCAGAAGTATACACACAAGAACCATCATCGAACTGCGAATATTCATTGAAATTGACAGCCGTTGGATCCAAGCATCCGCCACAATAGTAAATGCAACTACCTACATCACAAGTAGCATTGCTGTTATAATTACAAGCGGTCGGTTCTGTGCATCCTGCTACCTCATTAATACCTGATACTAACTGCTGATAGTAAGCGAAATTGGCCAAGTTCCCACTGAACACAATCTCTCCCTGTCCATTTGAGACTGTTACCTCCGAACTGTCTGGCACAAATGAATACAATACCAACTGATAACAATCTGCTGCATTCATGCAATACCCCGTTGAATATGGATATTCGTTGAATTCACCTTCGCCTGTATTCGGATTAAACGCATAGAAAATCACTTGTCCTTCAGAAGAGACCGTATTCCAATTTGCTGCTGCACAACAAGTACCATTGTCAACTGTAGCGTCTGCATCATAATTCGGTGCTGATGGGTCTGTGCAGCCTTGACAAGAGTAATCGCACAAGTTATAATTCGCGCATGTTGCATTCGGATTGTAATTACATGCAAACAAATCTGTACAACCAACTATTTCATTCGATGTGAAATACTCGTTGATGTATGGATTAACGTTACTGGTGGTCTGATAAAAAATGCTTCCATCAGGTCCGTAAATTGTCAGGTCAAAGGGTTGAACTGTTAAACTCCAAGCATTGAATGAAAAACAATCCTGATCCATGCAGAAACCTTGAAGCATGTTGTTATATCCACCTTGCTGATCAAGTCCATCAGATGAAGTGACGTACCACTCTATCCAAGCGGAACTTTCAACTGTGTACCAGTTGTTGAAGCAACAAGCTCCATTGTCAACGGTTGCGTTTGAATCGTAGTTGTTCGCTGCAGGGTCTGTGCAGCCTTGACAAGAATAATCACAATAAGCAAGTTCATTGCAGGTTGCAAGTGGGTTGTAGTTACATGCCGAAGGCTCTGTGCAACCCGGTACTACAACACCCCAAAGGAACGTGTATGGAAGACCTGTTTCGAAAGAATTTTCTACGCCTTGAGAAACAATATAACCGGTAGAATCGGTGATTGTAACGAACGTGCTCTCTCCATCTGGATTAAATGGATCGAAGGCAATAGGATAAGAATTCCAAGTATAGCAACCACTGTAAATACAAACTGTGCTGTCAGCTGGAGTGTTTCCATATTGGTAATAACCGGTAGAACTTTGAATCGTCCAAGTCGATGGAACTGACGTCGTGATATTAGCAATATCTCCATAGCAGCATTTTCCGTTGTCCGAAGTAGCATCAGGATTGTAGTTCGTTGCAAGTGGGTCTGTGCATCCGCTGCAAGAAGCATAGTCGCATGAACCATCGTTGCACGTTGTTCCTGGATTGTAGTTGCATGCATTAGGATCTGCGCAACCATAAACAGGATTCAAAGAAACGGTCGTGTACAAATAGTTGGAGTCTACAACGCCGCTTAACCAAACCGAACCGTCTTCAAGGGTAACAGTGAAATTCTGATTTACCGAAGCTTCGTCGAAGGAGTATACTTGAAGCGCATAACAACTGTTTCTCACGCAGAACTGGCTGTTCACGAGATTATCTCCGCCCGTCATATAATATTGCTCGCTGTATAACCAAATCCCTGCTTGACCTTGCTCTACATTGAAAGTAGCCCAATGTTCTGTGCAACATGTTCCATTGTCTACAGTCGCATTCGGATTGAAATTGAAAGCGTCGGGGTTGGTGCAACCCTGACAAGAATATTCGCAACTTAAGTAATCGAAACATGTAGCATCTGGATTAAAGTTACAAGCGTAAGGATCTGAGCAGCCTGTTATGCCATTGACTGAAAGGAATGCGATGTAGTAAAATTCGTTTCCTTGATTTTCAACATTCACGAGATTTGAGCTACTATCGTATAGTTCAACTGTAATCGGAAGGGGATTCATTGCCATCGATTCAACTGAAATCTGAAAACATCCGTCTGGTACACAAAAGCTCGTTGCCTCCGGGGAAACACCCTGAGCAAGGGTTTCGCCATTTCCATTGTAAACCGCCCAAGTGCATGCCCCAGGCATGTTTAGCGAGTAACAATTAAAGCCTTGCGCAAAAACCGAAGTGGTTAGGGCAGTAAATAATGATAGAAAAAATAGCTTGTTCATTGTTTTGTTCTAATGTTACGCAAACTAAGACAACAAAAGGGTAAACAAAGTTCGCTGAACAACAAAATTTCTTTGATTATTACGCGTCAACGGGTGTTAAGGCATGGGCGAGCGTCATCTCGCGGGAAAATAATCTAATTATTAATCATCGTTGGCATGGGCTAACACCCATGCCTTGCGCATTTGTGTCGCCCCGAGGGGCTAGGGAATGATCATTTAAAAGTTTGTTTTCCTCTTCTAAATAAGAATAATAGGTGTGGTGGTTCTTTTGGTTTTTGATGTATTGAATGACTCGTTTTCGGTCTTTGTAGTAAACGGAAAACACGGCGTATCCGGGTTGCCAGGTGAAATCGCTTAGGGATTCGTGTTGCGATTTCATCCATCGTGAAGAGTTCGATTTGGCGGCTTCGGCGAGTTTGGCGGTTGTGAGAGTTCGTGGTAATTCGCAGAGAATGTGCACATGGTCGTAGTATCCGCCAATGGCGTATACCTCGGAGCCCTTGTTGTTGAAGACGCCTATAAGATAGGCGTGCAGGGCTTGTTCCACTTGCAGAAAAATTTTGGGTTCTCGGTATTTGGTAACAAACACGAAATGGAGAACGAGTCGGCTGAGAGACGAAGGATTCATTGCGCAAAAATGAACGGCCATCTCTAATCGCTCAAGGAATGTTTATGCGCTAACCAACGCGAGCCCCTTGGGGCGACATTACCCGCGTAGCGCGGCTGTTAGGCCGTGCGAAAGGGAACGGTTCTCGCATAAATGCGCATAAGGTTGAACCGTTGTTAACTCGCGAGGAGGGGTCGTTTGATTGAGCGTTGTTGGCATGGGCGTCATCACGCGGAAACAACTCTGAATCTCAATCACTCGTGGCATGGGCTAACGTCATCACGCGGAAACAATTCTAATTCTTAATCACTCATAGCATGGGCTAACACCCATGCCTAGTCGTTTGTGTCGCCCCGAGGGGGCTGGGAGAATTAAAGACAGTTCTGAGATTCTAGTTGAAAGAATTAAACTCTAAAATTTACCACTTCACAATCTTCCCTATCTGCCTAGAGCCATTTACGTATACAGAGAGCAAATAAGTACCCTTGGCAAGTGATTCAGTGTTGATTGTTGTTTGACTTACGCCCAACCCTTGAAGCAATTTTCTTCCGGCTAAATCAAGAATTTCATAATTAAACTGCCCACCTACTTTCAAGGTTAACTCATTCTGCATGGGGTTCGGAAATGCTTGTGCATTAAAGGCATTTTCTTCACCCACGAATTCTATCCAATCATTGATGTTATAGGTGGTATTAGTAATAATAGCAGGATTCCAATCGAAGAAGATGTATGCAGTATTGGTAATTTCACTTCCAATCGGATTACCTGGATTTTCGCGTATGCGGAAAACGAAATGACCTTGACTCAACTCTTGGCTTTCGCTGCTATCTGGAAGCCATATATTGTTGTATTTAAATCGAAGAACACCATTTCCAAAATTCTCAACTTCAACTTCATGAGTAGATTGAATTAATTCGAACGTTGACCAATCCAATTCTGCATCGAGTGTGTCTAGGATGTAAATGTTTTGGGCAGGTGCAGTGCCTGTGTTTTGAAATCGAACAGTGTACTCAAGCTCATCGACTTCGCCAAAATTAATGTCGCTCTCTGAGAAGCCACTAATTTCATTTGCATGAAACGTTTTGCGGTAAACGTTTTTGTCGTTCGGATCGTAACTGTTTCCCAAGATTTGAAGTAATCCGCCGTTATTATTTCCACTGTAGCAATCGGAAACTAAGTTGGCCGTAATGGTTGAGTTGAAAAGATGCTGCGTGCCGTCGGCTAACCCAAACGGTACATTGAAGTAGAGAATATCGGTGTTCGTATAACCTGGATTAATTGAACCTAAATTCCAAGTAATGCTGTTACCCGAAATTACGTAGTTCGGATTTTGTATGGAAGAGGTTTGAATGGTCACCCCTTGCGGCCAAGTTAATTGGAGGGAGTAATTGGTAGCTTCTGGACCGTAATTCCCCCAGTTTAATTTTATATAAGCTGTTTGATTTTGGTAGTAGCCGTGCCAAGGAGTAACTGTTGTCCACAAATCGGTGCAAGTGTTATTGCACTGCACAGGAATGGCGAGCGGTTGGCTACTTGCAAGTGTATCTCCGTATATATAGAAGACGTTGTCATTGTTTGGCATGGTGTACCCGTTATTTGCCAACCAAGTTGAACTGATCGTAGCTTGGGCATAGTCGGTCACTCCGAAAATGGCGCCGCAATAATGAAAGTATCCGCTGGTGTCTGAATAAACGGTTATGGCCGTTGTACTTCCTCCTTGATAATTGTCAATAGTTATTGGCGCATTAACCAATGGCATCTCGCCAAAGTTTTGAATACCATCACCGTTGCCGTCGCAAAAAACATTTCCCTCATAACACAAGACCGGAAACGGATTGAAGTTGGAGCATTGCAGTGGTATGTATGATTGTATGGTGTCACCATAAAATAAGTCCTGTCCCAAATAATTAATAGTTGGATTAATTCCAGAATATCCTAGGTTCAATAAATAATTCGGATTTATCGAAATTTGAATCGAGTCACCCGGTTGCCCCGGAGTGCTATAATAATCTATAGAGTCTCCATGATACTCCCCAATTGGCCAAAAAACGCTGAATCCGGATGTCGAAGTTGAAAAGTTATAGCCGGTATTTAAATTAGAAATGGTGATAGGCACATGGGGAATTCCAAATTCGTTTCCGTTGTTGAACAAACCGTCGTTGTTTTGATCACAAAATAATAAACCTCGGGTGAATAAATAGCCGCTAGCGACCTGAAAGGTATCGCATACATTGTAAACACAGCCGCCTATGAACTCTGCATTTAAGCAGGCAGTGACATAGGAAACACCGATTATTGAGGGGATCTGAACGCTGCTTTGATTAGAAATGATAGGACTACCGATTGCCTGTCCGTCGAAATCGAAGGAAGTTATTTCCCAAGCATGATTGGTTATGATAGATCCCGAATACAAAGTTCCTACGCTAGCACTGAAATCGGCATAAACCCCATGGTAAATATTTGTTGTGCAATCAACTATAGGATTGCAAATTAACATGGGATAAACAATCAAGTGACCACCGCAATTATTAACTGTGCCAAAACCTTGCTGCACCAAATTTGGACTTAAAGCATAGCCATTTGAAGCTATATAAGCAGAGTCTACAACAATTTGATATTCCCCTGATGGCATTCCAAAAATAGGAGGAATGGGATTGCCTGTGTTCAATTCTATATCTATCGATAATCCTGTCTCAGAATGAACTAGCATAGCGGGAACAACGGAGCTGATTGTATCTTGAAAGGTGCCATCACCGTTGCAGTTCAACAAAATTTGGCTTGATAAGAAATAGTAATTTGTACTTACTGTAAAATACGGTCCCACATTCACACTTCTAGTGTTACTTGCGCTAGTTTGATTATTCGAATTGAGAATCGTGGTTGTAATCGAGTAATTGCCTGGTGTGTTATAGTGGTGAGAAACTACAGGGGACATTGTTACAAAAGAATTTAGAACTGACGTGTTGCCAAAATGAGTGGTAGTAACCCCATCTCCCCAATTAACGACTACCGTGAATTGCGTTGTAGAGAAATTTGTGCCCTGAATCAATTGTGTAATTTCATTCGTCGAAGTTGCAATTGCACCTGTTTTAAACGACATCGTAATCAAGGAATCACAATTGGTATCTGAGAATACATAATTGACCGGGGTTGAATAGGTATTTCGGTAAGGTACCAACCCAGTAATTTGAAATCCTTGGGCGAATGATTCGAATGAAACGATACACAAGAAAAGAACGAGTAGTTGACGCATGGTTTTGGAGTTTGGTTAATTGAGGGCGAGATTAATTAACCTTATTGAAATGATAATCGATGTAGTCACTGCAACCTTGATAAGAACGTAAGACTAACTCCGAAGTATTATTCAAGATTATCTTCAGCACTTCAGGTTTTGCAAGATTAAACTCTGGAGAAAGCGTAATTATACCATCTCCTAACATTAATAACTCACCATCTCTTCCCAAAGCATTTCCAGAATTGTCATAGCCAATTGGATAATATGATGACACGTCGAAACCATTCCCATCCCAGTCACCACCCATGCCATGGGCTATATACCAAATTTCTCGAAATCCAGAGAAATCGGAGGGTGTGTTGAAAAAACCACCGGGAGAAATCAAAGAATCCGTAATATTCATAGTAAAAGGATCTTGAATCACTGTTTGACTTAAAACATTTGAAAGATAAATTTCTTTATAGCTCTGCACATAACTTCCCTTAATATTTTGAATTTCTGAAGTTCCAGAAAAATTTGAATTGTTCTTGGTGAAGTGTAGTACTTTCTTTCTGTATGAAACATTAGAAGGATCAGAAACTTCTAATGAAAAATGCTCTGCATCAATAAATGTGATTTTCCCTCCCGCAATGTAAATATTATCATCAAATTGAAATTGCGTTTCTGAATAGAAATAAAGCTGATCTGGATTTGTGCTTACTCCGAGATAAGGATTAAACGTATTTCCTGTTGCACCATTTTTATAGAAAAAGAAAGGGCAATCATACGCTCCTCCCGCCCCATACATCATATAGGCTCCACTGGTATTGTATTGAGATAGTGCATTACCAAACATACTTGTAGCGGCAGTATTGGTAAATTGGAATTCAAAATCAGAATAGCTTAAATCTGACATTCTTCTTGATAACACCTCACCTGTTCCGTTACTACATGAATACAAAACATCTTCACGATACTCTAAATACCAAGTACCTTGAATAGCACTCAGAGCTTGTTCAAAAGTAGAAACATTACTTCCCGCAGGCGGTTGCGTAACTTCTGGGTCTGGGTTGCAGGAGCTCAATCCAACAACAGCGAAGAATAAAATAGCTAAATATTTAACTCGGTTTTTCATGGTTTTATTTTTTTAAATTGAGAGGGAGATTAATTAACCTTCGTTAAATGATACTCTTCGTAATCATTACAGTTTAAATAATCTCGTAAAATCAATTCCGTTGAATTTAAAACGTAAATAGAATAATTGGTAAAACTTGTTATTGAACCAATTAAATCTGTAGTACTTGTGCAATAGTAATCCTGATAGTAATCTCCGTCTATTCCATTACTAGATAAGTACTCACCACCTGGGAAAAAAAGTTTTATCCCCTAAAGTTGATTGCATTATTGGATTAAGTTCTAAACACTTGAAATACCGATGGCCATTGTTATCCGAAATTACATCATTGGTGAAAGTCAGTGTATGTCCAAACTCAGGAGCAGATGAAGATTGAACTATTCCAGACTGAACAACTTTTGTATTATCATGAACAAAAGAACCAGATAAATTCAATAAGTTCAAAGGTACACTACTCTGATTAACACGTTTGAAATAAAGCATACCTCCATTAATTCCGGTTACACTTTCATTATTAGCATTTATTATAAGTTCATTGTCACTCAAATATTCAATTTTTCCTCCAATTAAAAACATATAACTATTCAAGAAGCAGGAATATGTTTGCAAATAAAAATAAATTCCACTTCCAGCTCCTAGTCCAAAGTAATAATCGAATAATTGATCAGTTTCAGTTACTAATGAAAATTGACCTGTAGAATTGCCCCCGCCAGAATAAAACTCATAACAAGGCAAATCAGGATCTATTTGATTTACTACTTGATTATTTGTAATCTCTAATTTCCAATCGGCATATGCTAAATCTGTTGAAAACATATCAGTAACTCTATTGACTCCACCGGCACAAATTGGTCCCGAAATATATTCTACTCTGTCTAAATACCACGAACCCTGCAACAACTGCAAAGCTTGACTCGTCGTCATGTTGTTCGTGTTCGAAGGCGGTAATTGTCCTTCGTCAACTGGGTTACACGAACTAATCCCAACAACCGCGAATAACAAAACCGCTAAATATTTAAATAGACTTTTCATAATAATACTTATTTAATCTCGGGATAAATTTTATTATTATCACATTTACTAAATTGGCCATGTGCCGACATTTCTCATATTTGAACCCAAAAGGTTCTTTACAACTCTCACGTTTTCTCTTTGCCTCTCATCCATATTAATCTCAACTTCTTCTATCAATCTTTTAGCATCTTCCAGAGCCTTCAAAGAAATCCTGTCTTGGTTTTTTATCTTAAGATTCAAATCACATAATTCTTCTTTCTCCATTTTACTTAATTTATTTTTTCAAAAACATAATCCGTGTAGTCATTACAGCTTAGCTCTTCTCTTAAAATGAGCTGTGTTGAAGTTGAAACAGCAATTTTAAAATGTTGTGGGAAATTAGACGTAGCTAAATGAGTCGATGTGGTATTGAAATAAACTGGTCCAGAAACTGCTGAATTTCCCGAAGCGATATTCAAAGGTGAATGCTCTCCAACCAATGAGCCGACAAACCACTTCTGTTGATTATAGCTTGCTTGATTATTAGTGAAAACAATCTGGAAATCTT
>JBJOON010000060.1:0-12426 GCA_046051235.1 Bacteroidota bacterium | reverse complement strand
TTACTCGGGGTGCTTTGATTTTGTTTTTGTTGTGAGCAGCTGGTTAAACAAATAACGGCTGCAATGCTGAACGAAATTAATTTTCTCATGATTGAACAACATGTTTTTGCTGAAATTATTTTCTAATCTATTAAGAGTTTAATGCGTTTGCGGTATACGATTTTGTTTTCAAGAATGCGTCGAAAGGCCCGCAGTACAAGATGTTTCCGCCTTTCTCTCCGCCTTCAGGACCAATGTCTACAATCCAATCGGCACAACGCATAACATCGGTGTGGTGTTCAATTGCAATAACCGTATGCCCTTGTGCAAGCAATGCCTGAAACGTAATCATCAACTTCTGCACATCGTGAAAATGTAGGCCTGTAGTTGGTTCATCGAAGATGAATAAGGTGTGCGGTTGATTGGGTCCTTTAATTAAAAATGAGGCAAGTTTAATACGTTGCGCTTCTCCACCTGATAAGGTGCTGTTGCTTTGTCCAAGCTTTACGTAATCAAGACCTACAGCCTTAAGCGGCGTTAGTTTTTGAACGATATGTTTGGCAGAAGTTGAAGTGTCCTCTCCGAAAAATTCAATAGCTTCATCAACCGTTAAATCCAAAACATCTGCAATGTTTTTTCCGCGGTATTGCACATCTAAAACTTCTTCCTTAAATCGTTTTCCTTTACACGTTTCACACACCAATTCTACATCGGCCATGAACTGCATCTCAATCGTCTGAATCCCTTCACCCTCGCACGTGTCACATCTTCCTCCAGTTACGTTGAACGAGAAAAATGCAGGCTTCATGTTGCGTTGCGTTGCTAACGGTTGTGAAGTGAACAACGCACGAATATCGTCGTAGATTTTTAAGTAGGTTGCAGGGTTGGAACGACTACTTTTTCCAATCGGATTTTGATCAACAAATTCCAGTGCTTTTATGGAAGAAATGCTTCCGGAAAGCTCGCTGTAATTCGAGCTGTTTTCTGCAATTCCGTTCAATGCATTTTGAAGGGCAGGGTAGAGCACACTTTTGATTAAGGTGCTTTTTCCAGATCCGCTAACTCCAGTAATCACGCTGAATGCGTGAAGTGGAATGTCAATACTCACGTTGCCTAAATTGTGAAGATTCACATCTTTCAACGACACGAGATCGTTGAGTTTCTTCTTCGTTTTTTCAATGTAAATTTTCTTGTCTCCGCGCAAGTAATCTCCAGTTAAAGTCTTGCCTTTTTTCTCAAGATCTTTCGCCAATCCTTCGAACACAATTTCACCCCCTTTGGCACCCGCTTCCGGACCAATATCAATGATGTAATCGGCATTGCGAATAATTTCTTCTTCGTGTTCCACCACGATTACCGTGTTCCCTTGGTCGCGAAGATTCTTCAATACTGCGAGCAATCGTTTGCTGTCTCTTGGGTGCAAACCAATGCTAGGTTCATCCAGAATGTACATAGATCCAACCAACGCGCTTCCCAAGCTAGTCGCGAGATGTATGCGTTGCGCTTCACCGCCACTTAATGTGTTCGAAAGTCTATTCAACGTTAAATATTCCAACCCCACTTCACACAAAAAACGAAGCCTGTTTTTTATTTCTAAAAGAATTCTTTTCGCAACCGATTCGTCGTGTTTGCTTAATGAAAGAGTTTCGAAAAAGTTCAGCGATTTATGCAGCGGAAGAAGCATTAATTCAGACACCGAAGTGTTTGCAATCTTCACATAATTCGCTTCTTTTTTTAACCGTGTCCCAAGACATTCAGGACACGCTGTTCTTCCGCGATAGCGAGAGAGTAAAACACGATTCTGAATCTTGTACGTCTCTGCTTCTAAGTATTTGAAAAAAGTACTTATTCCATGAAAATGTGTGCAACCGTCCCAAATGGTTTTCTTCTGAAGAGTAGATAGATCGCGGTAAGGCGTGTGAATAGGAATGTCGGCTTTCTTCGCATTGCGAATCAAATCATCTTTCCATCCGCTTAGTTTATCACCCTTCCAGCAAGCAATGCAATCTTGGTAAATCGAAAGGTTTTCATTCGGAATAACCAGCTTCGAATCAATGCCAATAATGCTTCCAAATCCTTCGCATGTTTTGCATGCTCCAACTGGATTGTTGAAGGAAAATAAATTCAGGGAAGGTTCTTCGAAAACTACCCCGTCTTCTTCTAATTGATTGGCGAAGAATTCATATTTCTTCTTGTCTGGAAAGAAAAGCGCACAATGCCCGTGTCCTAAAGAGAACGCAAGGTCTACGCTGTCGCCCAAACGTGAAGCCTCCAATTCATCGTCTTTCGACATGCGGTCAATGAGCAAGTAATAGATGTGTTTGGAAGAGAATTCCGCATCTTGAATTTCAATGAATTCATTGTTGTAAACAAGTCTACTAAACCCTTGCGCTAACAAGGTTTCTTTACCTATTTGAAATGAAGTTTCAGATTCTATTTTAAGCGGACAAACAATAGCGAAGCGTGTTTCATTTTTTAAATTGAAAATTGCATTCACCACATCAGACGTGTTGTTCTTTGTAATGGCCTTTCCTGAAGTTGGCGAGTAGGTAATACCAATGCGCGCGTACAGAAGCTTAATGTAATCGTAGATCTCCGTTGAAGTTCCTACAGTAGATCGAGAACTTCTTCCCGTTACTTTTTGTTCAATGGCAACAGCTGGGCTAATTCCTATAATTGAATCTACATCTGGTTTGTCGAACCGTCCCAAGAACTGACGCGCATATGAGGAAAGGCTTTCAACATATCTACGCTGTCCTTCTGCGAAGAGTGTGTTGAATGCCAAACTACTTTTTCCCGAACCGCTCAGACCTGTAAGCACTACCAGTTTGTTTCTTGGTATTGAAACAGAAACGTTTTTCAAGTTGTGCACGCGTGCACCCTTAATAATGATGTGGGTTTTATGGTTCTCGTTCTTCACGTCTTTCTTGTTGAAGTGTCAAAGGTATTACCTCTTGTTGCACATTATTGTTCATTGGTAGGAAAGAAAAAAATGTAAAAAAAAGTTTGTGTTTTGGTTAAAACATTTACTATATTCGTTTTCGAGATGTCGAAAGAGAGACATTGAAACAAAAAATCACACTAAGCGCCTATAGATTATAACACTACTTTTTTCAGTTCTAAATTAAGTTGAACCAAATAAAAAGGAGGTCGTTATGCGCTTATCACTCGAATCAGATCGTCAATTAGTAACCTTGTATATGCAAGGCAACGAACCCGCATTTCGTGAGTTAATGTCTCGATACAAATCGAAGGTGTTTGGTAAAATTTACATGTTCGTTCGTGACCGTGAATTGGCGAACGATTTATTTCAAGACACTTTCTGCAAAGCTGTTCAAGCGTTGAAAGACGGACAGTACAACGAAGAAGGTAAATTCTCTGCATGGATCATGCGTATTGCACACAACTTATGCATTGACCATTTCCGAAACAACAAGAAAATGCCTATCCAGCGTGCTACCGATAAGTACGATCCGCTTGATTTCGTTCAAGAAACGTCGAACAACGTTTTAAAGCAGGTCATTCAAAAGGAAGTGACGAAAGAAGTACGCCAGTTAATAGGTATGCTTCCTTTCGAGCAACGTGAGATTGTTATGATGCGTATTGTTTACGATATGAGCTTCAAGGAAATTGCAGATCACTTGAACATAAGCATCAATACGGCTTTGGGAAGAATGCGTTATGCGTTAATTAACCTTCGTAAGCACATTGAAAAGCACAACATTAAACTGGTGATCTAAAAAAAGTTGTTGTGAGGGCAATATCGAAAGAAAAGGTTGCGTTAAGCCTAAAAATTAAACGCGCCTATGCAAGATTTTACCCTTCAAGATTTAGTAGCTTTTATGGAGTCGGAAGAGATTATTCTTTCAGCATACGAACAGCTGCAACCGGTTACCAAAAGTTATATTTGGAACTAATGAAAAAGCCACTCTCGAGTGGCTTTTTTCTTGTTTACTTTTGCCGCATGAAATTGCATCGCCTTTTATTCATTTTGCTCATTAGCGCTGCTTTTCTGAACGCTTGTTCCAATGGAAATGCTTCGGGCGATGTGATTGTTCTTTTTCAACCCAAATACGCCAAAGGTTTTCGTGTTGTGAAAACTGGAAATGATACACTCATTCAGTTTCTAACTCATTCTGATTCTCCTGCTGTTTCCCATTCTGTTTCTCTTTCTAAAATCAATCCAGAGCGAATTGCGCTTCTCAGCACCACACATTCCTATTTCGTAAATACGTTAGATGGAATTAAGAATGTCTGCGGCGTAACCTATGCAGACCGCATTCAGCTTGAAAATCTTCAAGCACAAATTGCAAATGGAAAGACACAAAACTTAACAACGAATGGTAATGTGAACATGGAGGAACTGCTCTTGCTCAATCCAACAGTGCTCTTCAGCGTTCCCTTCGAACCCACTCAGTATCAAACGAAATTGCCAAATTGTTCTGTTATTCCTACCGCAGAATACCTCGAAGAACATCCGTTGGGAAAGGCTGAGTGGATTTATGTTTTTGGATATGTCCTTCGTAAGGATGTATTGTCGAACGAGTTGTTTTTAAAAATAGAGAGGGAATACTTAGATTCTGCGGAAGATTCTTCGCAATTAAGGAGTAGGAAAGTTTTTTTTGCGACGAATAACGGCAGCGATTGGACCGTAGCGAATAATCAATCATACTGGGCAATCTTGTTGAAAGATGCGGGGGCAGCGTATGTTGGGGCGATGAATGACAAGGGGAATTTAAATTTCGATAAAGAGCGCATGTTGTTCGCATTGAATGAAGCCGATGCGTATGGCGAGTTGGTGTATTTTCCGAATACCCCCTACGTTTCACTTTCACAGTTGCATCCAGAATTCGCGCAGAGTGGTCCTTTTCAACATAAAAAAATATTTTTCTGCAATGCTGCAGACAATGGCTTTTTCGATAAAGCCCTACTAGAACCGCACATACTGCTTCAAGAATTGAGAATGGTATTGAGCGATTCAACCTTTTCAGGGAACTATTTTCAACGAACACAATAGAACAAGCAATACTTAACTTTGCCGCATGGACTCGAAAGAATTGGAATTCAACAAAAACGAAGACAAGATGCTTCAGCGCATTGCAGAACTTCAACGTAGACTGAAAAAGATCTATGAGGGTGGAGGAAAAAAGCGCATAGAAAAGGAACACGAAAAAGGTAAGATGACCGCACGTGAGCGCATCGATTACCTTTTGGATAAAGACACCGAGCGCATCGAAGTCGGTGCTTTCGCTGGGGATGGGATGTACGCTGAACACGGCGGATGTCCAGCTGGCGGAGTAGTCGTTGTGATGGGATACGTTTCAAAGAAGCTATGTTTGGTGGTTGCGAACGACGCTACAGTGAAGGCTGGTGCGTGGTTCCCCATTACAGGAAAGAAGAACCTTCGTGCGCAAGAGATTGCCATGGAGAATCACATTCCAATTATTTATTTGGTAGATAGCGCCGGGGTGTACTTGCCTATGCAAGATGAGATCTTCCCCGATAAAGAACACTTCGGAAGAATATTCAGAAACAATGCGCGCATGAGCAGCATGGGTATTCCACAATACGCTGCCGTAATGGGTAGCTGCGTGGCGGGTGGTGCGTATTTGCCCATCATGAGCGATGAAGCGTTAATTGTAGACCAAACAGGAAGTATCTTTTTGGCGGGTTCCTACTTGGTGAAGGCAGCCATTGGCGAGGAAGTGGACAACGAGACCTTGGGCGGAGCAACCACGCACTGCGAGATCAGTGGGGTGACCGACTACAAAGCTGCGAACGACAAAGACGCCTTGGATACCTTGAAGAAACTCTTAAGCTCTCAAGGCAAGGTTTCGAAAGATGCGGGATTCGATCGCATTGCGGCGTCAATGCCGAAACGCAAGATTGAAGATGTGTTGGGAATTCTCCCAACCGACAGAACCACTTCGTATGAAGTGCGTGAAATGATTGAATGCTTGGTCGATAATAGCGAATACACCGAGTACAAGGCGGAATACGGAAAGAGCATTGTGTGTGTATACGCCCGCATCAATGGATGGTCGGTAGGTATTGTTGCAAATCAGCGCGAAGTGATCAAGAGTAAGAAAGACGGCATTCAATTCGGTGGTGTGATCTATAGCGACAGTGCCGATAAAGCAGCTCGCTTCATCATGAACTGCAATCAGAAAAATATTCCGTTGGTCTTCTTGCAAGACGTTACCGGATTCATGGTGGGAAGCAAGAGCGAGCACGGAGGAATTATCAAAGACGGCGCGAAGATGGTGAATGCACAAGCTAACAGCGTTGTGCCGAAGTTCACCATTGTTATGGGTAATAGTTACGGAGCTGGTAACTACGCGATGTGCGGAAAGGCTTACGATCCTCGTTTAATCGTGGGTTGGCCAACGGCGCAAGTAGCAGTTATGGGCGGTGCACAAGCTGCAAAGGTTTTGCTTCAAATTGAGGTGGCGTCGTTGAAAGCGAAAGGCGAGACCATCACTCCTGAGCGTGAAGCGGAAATGTTCAACCGTATTAAATCGAAGTACGACGAGCAAACTTCTCCATACTATGCCGCATCGCGATTGTGGTTAGACGCGGTGATTGATCCGATTGATACACGCAAATGGATAAGCATGGGTCTGGAGGCCGCATCGAATGCACCAGCTGAACGCGCTTATTCAGTTGGAGTTCTTCAAACATGAAAAAAAAGTTAGCTTATTTTTTTTCGGGTAAAGGGAAGTGGCTTCGCCGCGTCCTGCTTGCAGCAGCTGTGGTGCGTTTAATAGCCGCCGTTTTTTCAGAAGGGTATATCATGTCCGATGACCATTTCTTGGCGGTTGAACCGGTTTCTTCCTGGGTAAATGGAGAGAACTATCACAATTGGTTTCCGAATGAATACAATCAAACCGACCATGCGCAGCCTTTCAGCTACGCTTATTATTTTTTGAATTTCTTAATCTTGAAGTTGTGCGCAATCGTTGGCATTGCGAATCCATTCATTCAAGCATTCGTGCTTCGATTGGTGCACGGTGCTTTGAGTTTGTGGGGAGTTTACCTCTTCGTGAAACTTGCTGAGCGATTGATCGCTTCGGTTCAGTGGCGCATGTATGCCATTTGGTTTTGGGTCTTCGGCGGAGTTGTTACTGTCTTCAGTGTCCATCAGTTGGTGGAAACCGCTTGCATACCTTTTGTCTTGTTGGCCTATTTGTATGTTTTGAAATACTTCGAGCGTGAGCGCTTGATTGCATTAGTCATTGCAGCTTTGGCATTTTCAGTTTCGGTTGGAATGCGCTACCAATTGGTTTTCTTTCCTTTAACACTTGGAATGCACTTGCTTTGGAAACGCAAGTGGAGTGGGGCCCTGCTCTTCGGAATCTTCTTCACCCTGGGCTTTGCATTGACTCAAATCGACAATCTTTTATTTTGGCACAAACCCATTTATAAGCATTTACTCGACTACCAATCCTACAACGCCACGCACTTCTCTGACTATCCGAGCAATGTTTTTTCCTACTTAGCTCTAATCACGTATTATGTTTTTCCAGTTGTAACAGGGATTTTTATTTATGCTGTTCTGAAGAAAAAGGTTGCGTTGCAAGGTGTTATACAAGTTTCGTCGAAAGGTGCGTTGCAAGGTCCTGCGGAAGGTGCTTCGCAAGTGATTTGCATTTTTTTAGGAACAGTGGTGTTTATTGGAGTTCATTTATTGATTCCAAATAGGCAGGAGAGGTTCTTGCTGCCAGCGGTACCTTTTGTGTTATTGTTAATGTTAAGATTTGTCTCTATGCGTAACCCTTGCGAAGCAACTTCCGCAGGACCTTCTGCAAGATCTTCTGAAAGACCTTTCGAAGAATCTTGGCTTACCAAATTAATGCGTTTCTCTATCTGTGTATCCGCCATCTACACAGTCAGTTATTCCTTCTACATCCCCAAATCGAAATACCTCGAAGCATCAAAAGCACTTTATGAACGCGGCGATTTCCAAAATGTAGTCATCGATAATTGGAAAGGCGAAGAGTCGGTTTGGTTGCCGATGCATTATGTGGGAAAATTTACCCATCCGTTTTCCATGACTCAGAAGAAAACCTTGGATCAGCTGAAGCAGCAAATCACGCATCAACCCTGTTACGATTCCAAACGTCTCCCGGCACCCGCCCCCAATTACCTCATTATTTGGGGTAGGGAAGAGGCCTATCCTCGCGCCAAAGCTTACGAGGAAGCTGGATTCAGTATTGAAAGACTTTCATTGGCTAATTCAGAAGGCGAGGAAGGATTCGCATTGTATTCTCTCAATCTTTTGCATTAGATAAAAATCTGTTTGAAGCATCGGGGCGGGTCTATTCAGAACATCGGGGTGGTTGTCTTCAAAACATCGGGGCGGTTGTCTTCAAAACATCGGGGCGGTTGTCTTTAAAACATCGGGGCGAAAAATTTTTCGCCCCTAAGGTGTTGAATCACAAAGGTTTTCTTTGATTCATATTAAATTTCAAAAAAAATAATTAACAAAGGCATCTTAGTAAGATAATTTCGTCTTATTATTGCTTACGCTGTATTTCAGCGATAACCTAATCAAATTTATTAACTAAATCAAACTTATGAACCGTACTTTACGTTCTCAGTTGCCGCCTAATCCGAGGGATTTAGCGGTGTTCGACACTACCACGGGCTCGTCTCCAGGACGAACACGGGGAAGTTCTCTGTTTATCAGAGGGCTGGCATCTCTCACTTTTCTGTTTGTTTCTCTCTTTTCTATTAATTCCTTTGGTCAGGCTGCAACTTACGATTTTGCTGCTTCTGTTGGAACTTATTCAGAGATAACTGGAGGAACCGTACTGTTTGCGTCTGGAACTGCATATGATGATGCGGTTTCGGCGACAATTACAATACCGAGCTTCACCTATAATGGTACTGCCTACACCACTATGCGCGTAAACACCAACGGGTGGATGTCATTTGGTGCAGCAACTACAACAGGAGGCTACACCCCTCTCTCAGGTACAATAACTGCAGCTACTGCTGTGTTTGCACCTTTTGGTGAAGACCAAGGACACAGTGGTGGAGTAGCGTCTGAGATTCGTTGGGAAAATACAGGTACCGAAATAGTTGTTCAGTGGAAATCTGCAAGACGTTGGGGAACCAATGAAAATTTGAACTATCAAGTACGCCTAACCCATACTGGTGCTGAAGCCGGAACAATTCGTTTTGTCTATGGCACAATGGCGTTTGGTGCTGATACCAACCCTCAGGTAGGTCACAAAACAGGTGCTACGGCAGGAACTATAGGAACGACTGTGTTCAATTTAACCTTGGCTAACATACCAGCAGGCAATTCTTGTCGTTGGGTGAATGCTGTACGTGCTAGATTGAACAGCGCAACCATGTTGTTGAACTCTTCTACTAACCCAAATGTTACTTGTGACAATGGTACCACTTTTACTTGGACACCTCAAACAGGTACCATTGTAAATCCAATCACCGTTTTCTCTGCGGTAAGTGCAATCACATCTAGCGGAGCTACCATTGGTTGGACAGCTCCAACGAATGCTACACAATACGATGTTCAATATCGTACAATTGGTTCTTGTGATTGGACAACTGCCGCAACAGGTGTTGCAACAACTACTTATACTATCACAGGTTTAAATCCTTTGACTGTTTACCAAGTACGTGTTCGTCCAAGAAGTTCTACCAACCAAGCAGCCTTCTCACACATTCCGCCGGCAGCCGGTGGAACCAACACAGACGGTTACGTCGCGGCTGGTACTTTTCGCGAACACTACCAAAACAATGTCTGCAACTGGTTTCGGGACAGACTTAGGTTTAGTAACACAATGGCAAGTTTCGAATACTCCCGGTGGTCCTTACACGCCCGTATCGGGAGGTACTGGCGCCAATGCGGCCTCATACACCACTGCTGCATTAACTGCAGGTACCTACTATTATGTATGTACTTCTACATGTTCGAACTCTTCAATTACAACCACTTCGAACGAATTGGTGTTAACGGTTAATGCGTTGCCAACGGTAACACTTTCTGCACCAAACGGCGGCTTGTTCTGCGGTACACAGCAGATGACTGCCTCAGGAGCTGATACGTACGTGTGGTCTCCAGCAGCTTCTCTTAGTTCAAATACGGGTACATCGGTTACTTTTACTGGCACTTCGAATGTGAGTGTTTCTGTTACAGGAACTGACGCAAACGGTTGTCAAGCTGCTTCAACGGCACAGGCCATTACGTATTCTACTCCAACCGCAATTACTATAGCGTCTTCGGTTCCGAATTTCTGCGGAACAGGTGGAACGGCTGTTATTACCGCAACTTCTGATGCGGCGTATTCATATACGTTCGAATCCTTAGACGGTGCTGTATTATCAAATACAACTGCAAACTCAGTAGATGCGACTATTATTCAAACAAGTGCAATTCGTGTGACGGGTTACGATGCATCAACAGGATGTTCAGCTCAGGCTGTTACGAGCGTTGGTGTTTATCCTCTCCCAGAAGCTGTTGTAAGCACAACTGCAAACGGGGTTTGTCCAGGTACTCAAGCAACAATTAACTCAGGTTTGAGCGCTGGTAACTTCACTGCGGTTTGTATAACCCCGAGAACAACACTTTCAACCCCTCCATCAAGCGCAGTTACCTTGTGTGAAAATGGAGTTGCAACGACAACTTTAAATGGAGGAAGTTTAGACGATGGTTATTGGAACAACAGACCAATTGGTTTCAATTTCAATTGGTTCACAAGTCCGCCAACTCCTGGTCAGACACAAGTTATGATAGGAACTAACGGAACTATCCTTGTTGGTGGTGGAACTAGTACCCAGTTTAATTTTACAGGTGGATTCCCTAACGCAGTAAATCCAGCGAATTGTATTGCCGCATGTGCAAGAGATTTACGTCTAGGATTTGTTTACGGAGCGGGTACAAATGCAATTAGATATTGGACAGAGGGCGTTGCTCCGAATCGTAGATTCGTTGTCCAATATGCGAATTGTGCTACTTGGTACTCTACAAATGCTAATGACGGAAAAAGTTCTGTCGAGGTAGTACTTTATGAAACACTTGGAACCGTTGAGATTTTTGTTATTCAAGCCACCAATCCGGCTGCTACAACAGGTACATGGATCAACGATACTAGAAACAAGTTCATAGGTTTACAAGATGGAACAAGAACTATTGGTGCGACTGCTCCTAATTGTGGTTCTCCTTTCCAACTTAACTACTGGAATGGTATTTCGAATGAAATTACTTCACCGTTAGGCTGGCGTTTCTCTCCACCTTCGAACTACTTTACTTCTTGGTCTGCAACAGATGCAAATGGTACCGTTGCGGTTACCAACAACGTAGACGGATCTGCTGTGACTACAATTAACGGTTTCTCGGCAACTGTAGCTCCATCTATAACAACTACTTATTCAATTTTCTACGCAAATGCAACAACAGGTTGTTCAAATGCTTCGAATCCACAACAAGTAACAATGGCAATATTGGGAACTGTAGCTCCAACAGGAGTTTCTGCAACTTCTACTGTGGCTGCAGCTTGTCCAGGTGTGAACATTCCTTTGACAACTTCTTACACAGGGTCTTTGGACGGATTGTCTTTCCAATGGCAGGTGTCAACAGACGGTGGTGCGAACTGGAGTGATATTTCTGGTGCTATTTCAGCTACCTACACTGCAACTCAAACAATTGCTTCTTCTTACCGTTTGGGAATGTCTTCTTGCGGTGGAACTGTAGAATATTCTGCTCCTGTTGCAATTGCGTTGACTAGTTTCTTAGACTGTTTCTGTGCATCAAATGCAACAGATGTAGCAGACGAAGAGATTTCAAATGTAACTGTTGGAGCGGTGTTAAACAATAGTTCGGATTGTAATACTACAGCACCTGGTGCTGGATCGGTTCTAAATCAGTATTCGAACTACACTACTTTACCCGCAGGCAATCTTTTACCAGGTCTTGCTTACCCGATTTCTGTAACTCAGACGACATGCGGTGGAAATTATACCAACATCATTGGTGCTTGGATTGATTACAACCACAACGGTTCATTTACAGATGCTGGTGAACAAATTTTATTGGGTACGGCTACTACAGGCAATCAGACGGCTCTTGGAAACTTTACTGTTCCCTTCGATGCTGCTACCGGGTTAACACGTATGCGTGTTGTTGCGGTTGAAGCCTCTACAGTTAGCCCATGCGGAACTTACACTTGGGGTGAGACAGAAGATTATTATGTGAATATCATTGGTTCTTGCGATCCTGCAGTATTCTCAGCACCATCAGCTACAGCAAATGAACTAGACGGTACTGTTTGCGGTACTCAAGTTTCAGCATTAACTGCAAATGACGGGAACGGATTAACCACTCCTATTTACATGTGGTACGATGCTCCTGTAGCGGGTAACTTGCTTCAAAACTCTTCAAGCAATACCTACACAACGGGTCCTATCTCTGCAACCACT
>JBJOON010000059.1:0-9933 GCA_046051235.1 Bacteroidota bacterium | reverse complement strand
AATGCGGTATTGCGCATTTTGTCTCACAGCAAATCGTTGGAAAAAGCCATGAAGGATAACCATCTGAAGTGGACTGAAAATCGTGATTTGTTAAAGCAGATGTTCAAAGACATTCAAGATTGCGAAGAGTACCAAGCCTACATGTCGAGCGAAGAACGCGGCTTTGAGCACGATAAAGATATTGTGGTGAAGTTGTTCAAACGTCACTTGGTGAACTTCGAGTTAATGCATGATTATCTTGAAGATGAAGGTATTTTCTGGAACGACGATTTAGACCTTACCGCAAGTATGGTTTTGCGTTCATTGAAGTCAATTAAGGAATCTGATACTGACATTGAATTTCTTCCTTTGTGGAAGGAAGGAGACGAAGAGGAAGAGTTTTGCAGACAGTTGTTCCGCAAAACACTTGCAACAGGTGCAGATACAAAAGAACGTGTGTCTCTCGTTACTCCTAACTGGGAAACCGATCGTATTGCAATCATGGATTTGGTGCTATTGAAAATGGCTATTGCAGAAGCAATCTATTTTGAAAGCATTCCAACGAAAGTGACCATGAACGAATATATTGAATTGGCGAAGTTCTATAGCACGCCAAAGTCTGCGACATTCATTAACGGTGTATTGGATACCATTATGCCGAAAATGATAGAAGAAGGGAAAATCAAAAAGGTTGGAAGAGGCTTGGTATAATCATCAATGAAAACGGTCATCGCTATTTCAGGACCTACGGGCGTAGGCAAAACAGCTTTAGCCATTTCATTAGCCAATTATTTTCAAACGGAAATTATTTCCTGTGACTCACGTCAATTTTACAAGGAAATGTCCATAGGGGTTGCTCGTCCTTCAGTGGAAGAGTTGAATGCTGCGCGACATCATTTCATTTCTTTTTTATCGGTTGAAGAAGAATACACATCGGGTATGTTTTCACGCGATGCTAGGGCTAAAATTCAAGATTTGTTTCAATCGAGTGAGGTTGTTGTTGTTGTTGGCGGAAGCATGCTTTATATGGACGCTTTGCTATATGGTCTCGATGAATTACCGGGTGATAAAGAAATTAGAAACGCGTTAAATCAAAGGTGTGATGAAGAGGGGCTTTTAGTTTTGGTTGAAGAACTCAAAGTGAAAGATCCCGAATTCGCGGCAAGGGTTGATTTAGAAAACGCACATCGCGTTGTTCGTGCGTTGGAGGTTATTCAAATCACAGGTAAACCCTTCACTGAATTACGCACGAAATCGAGCGATGCTATAGACGCGGAGATAATTCATGTGTTTCTTTCAGGAGAGCGTGAATGGGTCTATGATCGAATCAACACGCGAGTAGATAAGATGGTTGAAGAGGGATTGTTTGAAGAGGTTCAAAGGCTTCAATCCATGCAGCATCTTCAGGCTTTAAATTCTGTTGGGTACAAAGAGATTTTTAAATATTTCGAAGGGTCTTTTTCAAAAGAGGAGGCTATTGCTGAGATAAAGAAGAACACAAGAAATTACGCAAAGCGACAAATGACTTGGTACCGCAACAAGTCGCAAGTGCGTCAATTGGATGTTCAGAAGGGAGATGTTTCGGCAGAGATTATTTCTTTGATTTCGAACTAAAGGCTTTCAACTTTTGAATCTCTAGTTTAAGAATTAATTTGGAGCTGTATCGCTTCCAGGCAGGAGTTCCAATGTCTTTCACGTGTTCAATTCCAGCAATAATTTCATCATACAATTCGGGGTAGGATTTCGCTGCACGCAAAACCCATTGCAACGCATGGTGCCTCTCTGCTGTTTCAACATCGAACGAACTCAGCGTGCAGAAAGCTCTTTCGAGCATTCTTCCGTCTTGCTCTTCAGTAAGTTCAAGGTTATATAAAATGCCAAAAGACTCTCTGCGAACAGAAGAGTCTTTTGAGTGTGTAACCAATTCATACAAATAATCTCGATAAGGCTGAACCACCGAAGCATTCTTCTGCGAAAGATGATCGAGAATCCAAACGCCTTTGCGCTGCTGTGTCTGCGTTAATTCGTTGAAGTCTGAAATAAATTGCTTTATTTCATTTGGCTTCGAATTCCACATTTCCACATAAACATCTACTTCATTGCGAAGCATGCCCGTGCGTAAATAGTCGAAGTAACTCAATGTTTATTTGTGAGGAGCATTAACGTCTTCGTATTCGGTTTCTTGAAACTTATTCGTCTCAACTTTTTCACCTTTGTACAGATTCTCAAGTAGTTCATCGAGTTGCTCTGCGCCCAAAGACTTCGCGATAATCTTCATGTCCTTGTCCATCAAGAAAACTTTAGGAGTGCTTGTCACGTCCCAAGTTGTGCGATAATTCAAACTCTTCAGTGTTGTCACACCACTATAGATTAATTCGGTTGCTTTCTCCTGTTTCATAATGTCAGGTGTGTCGCTAACGTTTATCCAATCGAGTTTATGTTCGTTAATGAAATCGACCCACTTGTTATTTTCATAATCGTTTCCAATAGCGTAAACAACCAAGCCTTTGTCTTTGTATTTGTGGTAGAGGTCGAGAAGAAGTGGAACTTCTTTTTTGCAGTGACCACATGAGCTTTCCCAAACAACCATGAGTGTGTATTCACCTCTTGATTTGTACATGGAAATCCAATTCTTTTCAGTAACATCTGGAAGAATGATATCCTGTGCCTTCTCACCGCAACGACAATCGCGCTTCTTGTCTGCCGCTTCCTTCATCTCTTTCAGCTTGTCTTCCTTCACCCAATTACACATTCCTTTTGAATAGTAATTGTCAATCATGAATACGAACAGTTCGTCCATACACATGATTTTCGATGTCTCTCCAGTGTAGGTAGCAAAGTGCGTGATGTATTTGAAAGACTCTTCATTTCCCGCAGTTGCTGTAATTATTTTTTGAACTTCAGCACAAACGGTGTCAGGAATTTGAGGAAGTGTTTTCGTGATGTAATCCTCAACAAGTTTGTGGAATGCGCCGTCGCGAACCATACGTGGGTCTTTCAAGTCGCAACGATCCCAATAGTGATGACGGTACCAGTAATACTGCCACTCTTGCTTTTTATCTTCAGCAATATTCTCTGGGGCTGCAGGAATTTCCTCCTCCATTCCCATGCGAAGGTATTTCGCGAAGAGAGAAGTAGGATTATTTTTTATTAGTTCTTTCTGATAATTAATGACCTCGTTGTTCAACTTGGTAAGCTCTGCAATACATGGTTTTTTGTCTCCTTCCGATTTGAGCGAATCGTTGATGCAGTTGTCAATGGGCATACGAACGTTACGTTTACCATTGATATATCTTATGTATTCAAAGAAGAGTTTGTTCTCTTTAGATTGAACGACGTCAATTTTGCTTAAATCTGCGTCTGCAGAGCAGTTTATAACGATTTGTTCGTCAGCAGCTATAAAATCGAAATAGCGCGGCCCTGGCATAACCAGTGCATACTTTCCGCACTCGTTGAAAGGTTTACCTGAGAATTCGTAATTTCCTTTTGCGTCGACATGACAAGTGTCGTTATAGTACAATTTATTGCCGTAGTAGTTGGCGAGATAGATATCTACGTTTTGAAGTCCTTCAATTTTTCCTTTGATTGAATAAGGAAGTTTTGATTGTTTGTTTTGTCCAGATGCAAAAAAGCTTATTGAAATAAGCAGGAGGAATAAGGTTTTCGCTTTCATAAATTTCATTACTCTCTAATAGACGTTCAAAGTTAGGTATTCGTTGCTTTTCACAATTGAAAACTTTCGAATGATTCGTATCGTGGATTACGCATTTCAACTATTGGTCCAAAAATAAAAAAAAAGCGGATAATTCACCGCTTTCATTCATTTCTGAAATTTCATGTATTTCGTTTAAATTGTAAATTGAACTTGTGCTAGTGAAAGAAACAATCGCAGAACTTCAGCGGTTAGTTTATTTTTTCGAGTATCTTACAATTTGTGATCTCATTACTTGAAGCCAAAGTTTGTTACTCATTATTGTTTCGATTATTTCTTCGTAGGATTCGCTGTTGGGAATTTTCGCGAAAATTTCTTTGGAAATCTCGAAATCTTCGTCACTATCAATTGTTAACCTCACATTTTTACAATCGTCTACGATTTTAGGTATTCTCAGGAGTTTTGATCTGAAATTATTGGGCTCAGAATAGATGAAATTTGTTACATGTTCTAAATGCTTTGGATCTTTTGACACTTTCGAAATTGAAATTAAACAATCAAGTTTGACAAATTCTGCCCAAAGCCCATAGTGTGTTAGGATTGAGGGAATATTGTCTGAAGTTGAAAATGAAGCGTAGTCATATTTATTTAAGTTTCCGATTTCAATTAATTTTTCGATTTCAGACATTAGAATAAATGGATTGTCAGAACAAATGCGAATTAGTGAGTTTAGTTTGTAAAACAAAGCAGTTTTAATAATCCGATCAAGTACATTGGACTCATTTCCTCGATAATATTTAACGTCTAGTCTTTCACAAAGATTTACCAATTTATCATCTTTTGGGTTTGTAGTTGTGGAGATTATTATGGGAGTATTGGGGAATGTTGTGACTAATTTTTGTATTAATATTTCAATGATACTAGTGTTGTTGAAAAAAGGCTTAATTATTTTTTCGGGCATTCTTGAAGATCCCAACCGAGCTTGAATAATAATTCCTAACATAATGTTCTTTGTACTTGAAAGCGAACTTATGAAAATATTACTGATTTGCTTGAATTATTTATTTCCTACAATCAAATAATTTCAAGTCTATTGGCCTTGTGTTGACATAATGAGGGCAGATATTTGAGTTTTGGGAATTACTTGGACTTTATCATTCGATTTCGATTGAATCAGCAATGACATAAAATTAACCTGATGCAGTTTGGTTGTGTATTTACAATTCGATATTTCAATATAAATTTCTAAATTGGTTCAATGATTACTCACTTAAGAAAGATGCGGACAACATTGTCCGAAGGCGGGCGGGCACAGTATGTTCTTCCTCTTTATGATAATTTGGATCTAAAGGGAGAATTGAACCTTAATGAATGTGTTGGGAAACAAGTTCGACTAAATGCAACCGGCGACATTCGATGCGTACTTCACGGAGAAAAATTGAATAAAACTTTTGGAGAGGGTTTGTGCTGGAATGGATTTCAAGATTCATCGAACGCATCACCTTGTATTATTCATCCCGAATTATGTCAAGCTCACGAAGGTATAGCACTGCGAGGAGACATGGAGTGGGAGCGAACGAATCACCTTATTCCACACATTGTATATCTCTCTCTTACTTCGGGGGTAAAAGTAGGAGTGACTTCTGAGCGAAACTTACTTTCAAGATGGATTGATCAGGGAGCTCGTCAAGGATTGGTTTTCGCGCGAGTACCGTATAGACAGTTGGCAGGAGAATTTGAAGTGTTGCTGAAAGAACATGTTTCAGATAAATCAAATTGGAGGGGAATGCTTCAGCCCAGTTTCACAGAGAATGAGAGCTTGCTTTCGGCAAAAGAAAATTTGTTGTTTGAAATTCCAGATGCCTATCAAGACTTCATAGATGACGAGGACAAAGTTTGGAACATTCAGTTCCCATGCGAAGACAGGCCAGTTAATCCACAGACTTGGAAGTTAACTCCTGAAAATATTTACGAAGGAAAATTGAAGGGAATTGTAGGGCAGTACTTGATTTTAGAAAATCAGCAAGTGTTTAATGTTCGCTCGCATGCGGGGCATGAAATTGATATCGAAATCTTAGTCTAAGAAAAATTTTGTTTTTCTTGCAAGTGTGAAAAATTCGTCTATCTTTGTTAAAGCTTATTGTGAATCTAGATTTGAAATCTTCTCGAAGAATTCAA
This sequence comes from Bacteroidota bacterium, assembly GCA_046051235.1. GTDB lineage: Bacteria > Bacteroidota > Bacteroidia > Flavobacteriales_D > Sanyastnellaceae > CAIZGX01. Next base: position 4,124 of record JBJOON010000059.1, on the reverse strand, counting down.
CTAGCTAAGGGTAAGCATTAATTAATTTTTATTTTTTTTATGAACATTTTTGTTTCTGGACTGAACTACAGTCTAACGAGCGATGAGCTCCAAGCAATCTTCACTCAATATGGTGAAGTAGCTTCTGCTAAAGTGATTACTGACCGCGATACCGGTCGTTCACGCGGTTTTGGTTTTGTTGAAATGTCAGATGATGCTGAAGCACGCAATGCAATTGACGCTTTAGACCAAGCTGAAATGAAAGGTCGCAAGATCAACGTTAAAGAAGCTGAAGACCGTCCACGTGCATCTAATCGTAGAGAAGGTGGATTCCGTCAAGGATATTGATTCAATACGCTTTTGACTTAATTTTAAAAGGGACTTCGGTCCCTTTTTTATTTTACATTAGCACAATGAAGTTGGAGCTGCTCGATTCCTTCGGGGACATGAAAACACCGCTATATGCAATTACAGACGGAAGACATGCCGATTCTTTTTTTACAGCTTCTGCTAATGGAGTAATTTCCGAATGGAATACGAAATATGGAGTTTCTTCCGAGATTCAAGTAAAAACATCTGGTGCAGTATTTTCCTTACTTTACGACGAGACGACAAGCTTTTTGTGGATTGGTTGTCAGCAGAACACATTAAGTGTGGTTGATATTCAAAACAAAAAAGAAATCAAGAATTACAAGGTGCACCCAGGGGGTGTATTCGATATTAAAATTGTAGAAGATAAGATTTTGAGTGTTGGTGGTGACGGCAATGTCATTGAGTGGAACAGGTCAGACGGGAGTTACGCAAGAACAATTCCGCTTTCCGATTCAAAAATTCGACGATTTGCAGTGAGCACTCATAAACTAGAATTGGCTTTTCCATTTGCAAATGGCGAGTTGGAAATTGTAGATCCGATTTTCTTCAATTCGATAGAAAAGAAAAAGGTGAATAATCTGGGTGTTGCTTCTTGTGTCTTTCATCCAAAGAAGAGTGTGCTCTTAACAGGAGGTAGAGACGGTGAGATTTATCTCTGGAATTCAAAGAAGAATTATGATTCTGTTATAAACTTCGCTGCACATAAGGGAAATGTTTACGCAATTGCCTTTCATCCCAATTGTCACGTTTTTGTTTCAGGAAGTCGCGACAAAGAGATTAAAGTATGGGACTCAGAAACATTGGATTTCCTTTGCGCAGGCAATCATGCTCGAAGTGTAAATGCCTTACATTTTATGAAAAATGGATTACTTCTTTCCGCGAGTGATGACGGTTCTGTTCGTTTGTGGAAAATTCTTAGTTCGAATTAAGTGGGCTTCGTGTATATTTGACACTAAGTATTTCCTTCAACATGAAAAATAATTTATTCGTTTTATTGGCATTTGCTTTAGCAAGTTGCGGTGTGACTAAAAATCAAGATTACACCTCAGAAGCAAAGCAAATTGGTTATTCTGAAACCAAAGTAGTGCGTCACCCGAGTTGGTCTAAAAACGCAACCATTTATGAAGTAAACGTTCGCCAGCATACTGCAGCTGGAACTTTTGCAGCTTTGGAAATGGACCTTCCACGTATTGACTCTTTGGGAGTAGACATTCTTTGGCTTATGCCAATTAACCCAATTGGGCAATTGAACAGAAAGGGAAGCCTAGGAAGTTACTATAGTGTTAAAAATTATACGGGTGTTAATCCAGAATTTGGTACTACAGAAGATTTTAAACGCTTGGTAAACAAGGCCCATGAGTTGGGTATGTATATCATTCTCGATTGGGTTGCAAATCACACCGCTTGGGATCACCCGTGGGTTCTTCAGCACCCAGATTGGTATACCCATGATGCAAATGGAAACATTGTTCCACCTGTTCCAGATTGGTCTGATGTAGCGGATTTGAATTATGACAATCCCGAGCTGAGAAAGGAAATGATTCGCGCGATGGAATATTGGGTGAGAGATTGCGGTATAGATGGTTACCGTTGCGATGTGGCTATGAATGTTCCAACAGAATTTTGGAACGATGCGCGTGCAGCATTGGATGCTATTAAACCAGTCTTTATGCTAGCTGAAGCTGAGCAAAAAGATCATCACTTGAAGGCATTCGATATGTCATACAGTTGGGAATTAATGGGCATAATGAACGCTGTAGCGAAAGGAGAAAAATCGCTTTATGCTTTCGATGAGTATATGGCGAAATCAGATACAGCCTTTCAAAAGAGTGCTTATCGCATGGGCTTTACAACCAATCACGATGAAAATACTTGGAATGGAACAGGAGGGGAGCGCTACGGTGTGAAACGCAAGTTGTTCGATGTTCTTTCGTTTACGCTTCAAGGAATGCCGCTGGTTTACACTTCACAAGAAGGTGGCGAAGTAGATGCGAAAGGAAATGCGAAGCGTTTGAGATTCTTCGATAAAGACACTGCTTACTTCAACAATTATGTAAACAGCGACTTTTATAGAAGACTGTTGGCTGTTCACCACGAGAATCCTGCGTTATGGAACGGAGAGTTTGGGGGGACCTTCAAAAAGATAAAGACATCCAACGACGACGTGTTGTACGCATATGTTCGCACCAATGGCGAGCGTCAGGTTGTTGTTCTTTTGAATTTCTCGGATAAACCTCAAGTATTCAACTTTACCGATGATGTTCCAGATGGGGACTTTAGAAGCATTTTTAACAGTGAAACCTTTTCGCTGTACTCGAGAAATCAGCGTGCATTGGCTCCATACGGATATCAAGTTTTTTCTAAATAGAACTGCCGCTCGGAATTATCTTTGTGCTCTAAAATTAGTTTATGGAAGAGCCCGAAGGGAAAGAGATTTTCGAGACATCTGTTGAAATTCGTTTCGCCGATATAGATGCCATGGGGCATGTTAACAATGCTGTCTATTTCAGTTATTTCGAGCAGGCGCGTATGGCTTATTTCAAAGAGCGCGTTGCGAGAATTTGGAATTGGAATGAAGACGGAGTTATTGTGGCTCGAAACGAAATAGATTATATCTATCCTGTTTTCTTAAACGACCGAATGAATATTCGGTTGTGGGTTGAGCATGTTGGGAATAAAAGTTTCTCGGTGTGTTACCGAGTTGTTGTTGGTGAGCGTTTGTGCGCAACAGGAAAATCAGTTCTGGTTTGTTTTAATCACAAAGACCAACGTCCGCAAGCCATTCCAGATGCTTGGCGAACGGTTTTTATAGCGAATTAATATGGCAAAGGATAAGTTAAAACGCTGGGCCGAGAACAAGACATTTCCGCATGTGTTCGAACCGAACCTAATGTCAATCATTCGCGAAAATGCGACTTTCATGAAGGGATTGTGGCGCGAAGAATTTTACAAGAACAACAATCCGCTTGTTGTTGAATTGGGTTGTGGGAAAGGAGAGTACGCTGTTGGACAAGCGCAACGAAATTTAGACAAGAATTATTTAGGGGTCGACGTTAAAGGACATCGTTTTCATAAGGGGGCAAAAGAGTCTCTAGAAATGGGATTGACCAATGTGGCTTTTCTTCGCGCTCGAATTGAATTCATTGACGCGTTTTTCGCAGACAATGAATTGGATGAAATTTGGCTTACGTTTTCAGATCCGATGCCCAATGATCATGATGGAAACAGAAGGATTACCTCTGGCTTTTATATGAAGCGATATGAACGTATGTTGAAGTCAGAAGGGATCGTTCATATCAAGCACGACAATCCAGCTCTTTACGAACGAGCCTTGCGTGAAATCCCCTTGATGGGAGCAGAAATAGTCTTGCATGACGATAACATTTATGAATCAGGTTTTTTAGAAACCATAGATGAGAAGTTGAAAGATGTTTTAGAGATTCGAACATTCTACGAGCAAATGTGGTTGAAGGAGGGAAGAAAGATTAAATACATTCAGGCACGAATGCCAAAAAAATAAAACTATGAGTGTTTCAAAAGCAGCAATATTAGAGGCGTTAGCGAACGTACAAGAACCAGATCTGAAGAAGGACATTGTGACCTTGAATCTGGTAAAGATTGTTCGCGCAGAAGGGAATGTGATTGAGTTAGAAGTTAAGGTGAGTAATCCCGCGATGCACGCGAAACAGCGCATGCGTGAAGCTTGTGTATTTGCCATTCAACGTGTATTAGGCAATGAATTCGAGGTGAAGGTTCATGTTGAAGCAATTTCA
>JBJOON010000058.1:0-23902 GCA_046051235.1 Bacteroidota bacterium | reverse complement strand
CGGTCTTCGTATTCGCCATTCAGCCAACCCACGCTACGCAAGACATTTCCACCTATAACGAAATCAATTCCGTTCTTTAAACGCTCTTTGTGACGGAATTGCAATCCGCTCTGATAAGGAATGCGATTGCCTGTCCACCAAGCCATAGATGCATCGCGTGGTTTGTCGTAGGTTGTTCCAAACGTTGAGACAAATGTTTCAGGTTCTTTTCCAGGATAAGCGGTGCGAACGTGAATAACACCGTTCAACGCGGCACTTCCGTATTGCACAGAAGACGCACCTTTCACCACTTCAATTTGTTCAGCCAATTCAAGCGGGACGTAGTTCCATTTGATGTCGTTGCGATCTGCTGTGATCAGAGGCTGATTGTCTACAATTAGCAGTACACGTGTTCCCGCACCAAACGCATAGCCACTTCCACCGCGAATACTCGCTTGTCCATCGATGATGGTCAAACCAGGCAAACGCTCTGCAGCCTTTGCCAAATCAGGCGTGATGCGTTGAATGAGTTCAGTTGATTTTATAACGTCTATACTCAGCGTCTGAAGTTCGAGAGCTTGTAAGTAACGCGAAGATCCAATTACGACAGTCCCTGTTGACGAACTTTGTACTTTCAAGAAGATGCTCAATCCCACATCATACATGGCATTCGTAACAGCCAATGTGCTGTCGGCATGACCAAGGTGTTTAATGGTTATGGAATCGAGAATGTCTGTTTTGTTGACTTTTGAAGTTCCCGAAAGATCGGTCACTCCAATGGTGACGTTCTTCGAAAATACCATTGCACCGGGCAGCGGCTCACGTGACGTCTCGTCGAAAACACGAACTTTCAAAGTCTGAGCTGAAAGCGAAGTCGCAACAATTGTTAGGAAAAGGATAAGTCCGAACCGCATTTTTCAAAGATAATCAAAACGCGCTTTGGGTCATCCGGACCGGTCATCCACGTAGTGGTCATCCCGCAGGGTCATCCGCGCAGTGGTTATGGGTCATCGCGTAGCGTTGAGGAACTCAATACATACCTCATTAAACTCCACCGGCTTCTCAATATTCACGACATGTCCACTGTCGGGAACTACGACTAGTTCAGAAGAGGTGAATCGCATGGCGAGTTTTTTAATGGATGGAAGAAACATGTGATCTTCTGCGCCCATGATGTAGAGCGTCTTTGCGGTAGTTTCTTTTTTTCGGAAGGAAGAGAGAAGCGGGTTCACTTGAGAAACAAGTCCGAACCATTTTTTGAATTCGGTTTGTTCCAATTTTTTCGCTTCTTGAATGAACAAATTTCGCGCTTCTGAATTGCTTTTCTTCGGCATAATAATGAAGGCGAAAAAGCGATATAGAATCAAATAAGGTATGATAGACTTGAACGTGTCGCCGAAACGCATGAGTATTTGTCCGCGTATGTTCAGCTTCATGGTAGCTCCCGCTAGAACCATTGATTTGACAAGGTTTGAGGCGCGTTCACTAATGTCACGAATGACAATGGTTCCCATGGAAATGCCAACGAAGTGTGTGCATTGAATTTTCAAATGTTCCAACACTTCAATGACTTCGTTTCCGATTTCTTCGAAATTGTATTTTTCTTTTTTTAGTGGACGAACGTTTTTCGATTGTCCGTGTCCGCGTAAATCAATAAGCAACACGTTAAAGTGTTTTTGAAACGCACGAATTTGTTTGAACCAAATGGCGCTGCTTCCGCCAGCTCCGTGAATGAAGGTTACCCATTCATTCGAGTTGTCGTGATTGAAAATGGAGTAGTGAAGAATTTGTCCGTTAGAAGAGTTGATCACGCGCCTAAAGATTGTGCTGCTTGCTTCCCTACCAATTCAACTGCTGTGCGCACCATACCCGCAACGTCGTAACCACACTCGGCGTACAACTGATCTTGTGTACCGTGCTCAATGTATTCGTCAGGAATTCCAAGACGTTTCACTTGTGCATTGTATCCGTTGTCTGCCATGAACTCAACCACAGCACTTCCCATTCCACCTTGAACACATCCGTCTTCAACAGTGATCACGTGCTTGAATTTTCCGAACACTTCATGAAGAAGCATTTCATCAATCGGCTTCGCGAAACGCATATCATAATGTGCTGCTGAAATGCCTTGCTCTGCGAGTGTTTCGCATGCTTTCACAGCATAGTTTCCAATTGGACCAATGGTTAAAATAGCAACGTCGTCGCCAGACTTAATCTTTCTTCCGGTACCTACTTTTATTTCTTTCATAGGTGTCTTCCAGTCGGTCATAACTCCGTTACCGCGCGGATAACGAATGCTGAATGCACCTTGATCTGGAAGTTGCGCAGTGTACATTAAATCGCGCAATTCACTTTCATTCATTGGGCTTGAAACCACCAAATGAGGAATGCAACGCATGTATGCGATATCGTATGCACCGTGGTGTGTAGGGCCGTCGGCACCAACCAGACCACCGCGATCTAAACAGAAAACAACGTTTAATTTTTGAAGAGCAACATCGTGAATGACTTGGTCATAGGCACGTTGCATAAAGCTCGAATAAATATTACAGAAAGGAACCAATCCTTGCGTAGCCATTCCAGCAGAAAACGTTACCGCATGTTGTTCAGCAATTCCCACGTCGAAGGCGCGCTTCGGCATAGCCTCCATCATCAACTTCAACGAACAGCCGCTTGGCATAGCAGGAGTAACTCCTACAATCTTTTCATTCTTCTCTGCTAATTCAATAATGGTATGTCCGAATACATCTTGATACAAGGGCGGTTGTGGATTCTTCGGAACAACTTTTACAATTTCACCAGTCTCTTTGTTGAACAATCCTGGTGCGTGCCACTTCGTTGGAGAGCCTGCCTCTGCTGGCGCGTAGCCTTTTCCTTTCTTCGTAACGCAGTGCAAAATTTTCGGTCCAGGGATGTCTTTCAAATCGCGCATCACCTTCACCATATAATCCACATCGTGTCCGTCAATTGGACCGAAGTATCTCCACTTCAACGATTCGAAGTAGTTGCTTTCTTTGATTAATGTTCCTTTTAGGGCTTCAGAAATTTTGTGTGCAATGTGTTGCGCGTTCGGTCCGAATTTCGAAACCTTTCCAAGTAATTGCCAAACATCATCTTTAACCTTGTTGTAGGTGTGCGAAGTGGTAATATCAGTTAAGTATTCCTTCAACGCACCAACGTTCGGATCAATGCTCATGCAATTGTCATTCAACACAACAAGTACATTGCAATCCGCTGTAGATCCGTGATTCAAGCCTTCGAAAGCTAGTCCTGCAGTCATGGCGCCATCGCCAATCACAGCAATAACCTGACGGTCTTTTTCTTCTTTCACTTTGCTTGCAACAGCCATTCCGATAGCAGCAGAAATAGAAGTTGAACTGTGTCCAACACCGAAGGTATCGTATTCGCTTTCGCTTCTTTTCGGGAAGCCAGAAATGCCTTTGTAAATTCTATTTGTGTGGAAAACGTCGCGTCTTCCGGTTAAGATTTTATGTCCGTAAGCTTGGTGTCCAACATCCCAAATCAATTGATCATAGGGTGTTTCGAAAACATAATGAAGGGCAACAGTCATTTCAACCACACCCAAACTTGCACCAAAGTGACCACCTTTTTCAGATACAATATCAACAATGTATTGGCGCAATTCAGTACACAACTGTTTAAGTTGTTCGTCTTTTAATCCATTGCGAAGGGCAACCGGATTATCGAATTGAGCGAGTAGAGGGCCTGGAGTGAATGTCGACATATTAAACAAAGTTAACAAACCCGAGCCAAGTTTGTTCAAGTAAAGCTTATTCGAAAATAAGTTTTCGATGTATTACTGAACTTCCGCTTTGAATTTGGACAATGTAGAACCCAGCAGGTTGTTTAGCAATCTCGAAATTGTGAGTCCCAACACTAAGGTTTCCACTGAAGATTTGATCTACTAAATCTCCGGCTGAATTGAATAAAGTTACCTCAGTTTTTCTGTGGGCAGCGCTTCCCAACACAAGGGTTGTCGCATCATTTGCTGGATTTGGGAAAAGTGAAATTTCCAACGGGGATTCAGTTAGTTCAATGAAATTTCCAAGTGTATCAACAACAGTAATGTTAATGTCGTCGAGATAAATATTGTTTCCACCATAACTGATGAATTCATATTTTAATTGAAAATTTTCGGTCATGTAACTCGCGTTAGTAAGCGTTAGCGTTTCACCACTCCATTGGTCTATGCCGCTTGGAGTGAATGCCAAGTTCGTTCCTGTTCGGGTAGGTAGGTTGGTTGTTCCTTTTCGAATTCGGGCAAGCGTCCACGAAGTTCCGCAATCTCCTGAAGCGCTGATTCTAAGGCGATCATCAGTCTCGTTCACACGGTTTGCATACGCCCACTTGTAACTAACAAAAATGGTGTCAATCGCACTCATGTCAAAGGTGTTCGAAATGAATTCATCTACGTGTCCAGATTCACTTGTGAAATTCGAGAGCTTCAGACCTTTGGTTCCGCTGTAGCTTGTGCTAACCACTTGCCAAGCTTCATCGCCGTCTACATTGTTTACAAACCAATTGTTAGCGGGCCAAGTTCCTTCAAAACCTTCCAAAAGTGGCGTGTTTATTCCACCATCACCTAAAACTGTAATAATATTTGAATACGTTTTAGATAGTTGGTCGGCACCGTTGCTAACAGTGAGTGTTACTGTAAATGTGCCAGGTGTACTGTAGGTATGAGTAGGGTTTTGGTGAACAGCGGGATCGCTTCCAACCAAGGTTACACCGTCACCGAAATTCCAATTCCATGAGGTAATCCCATGGTAAGAAACGTCTGTAAACGCAACACTGCCTCCAGCGCACAAAATACTCTTGTCGAATTTGAAATCAGCAACACAAAGGGCCGGATTAGTAACTCCCGTCGCTAATAAATTCGAAGCGGTAATAAGGCTGCTTCTAGACGCTACACTACTCGTGATTGCTGCACGCATACGCGTGCGTTGCCCCTCTGTAAACATGCGTGAGCAGTATGAATACTCCATGTAGTTCTGCACGTTGTCTACTGTATTTCCACATGAGCTTCCAGTTAAAGAACAGGTGGTCCAACCAATGGTGTTCGGCGTATCGGTTACGTTGTCGTCTTGATTACAGTTCGAAGCTACTCCAGGTGAGTTTCCTGGACCCCATGTGTGATAGAGGTTTAACCAATGACCAACTTCGTGAGTAAGCGTTCGACTGCGTTGGGAAGTACTTGTTCCAATTGCTCCAACGTAATCTGATCGAACTACAATACCGTCTGAATTTGCACCCCAATTTCCGGCAACATCTGCCGGTAGGTTGGTATAACCAGCAGCACCGGCAGCATCTAGACAAATCCAAATGTTTAAGTATTTGTTTCTAGGCCACATGATTAGGTCTTTCATGCTTTGGTCTCCCGCAGAAGTCAAAGTAGAAACCACACGGTTAATGCCTCTTGTGCAATTTCCGCTCGGGTCTTTGGTGGCAAGGGCAAATTGAATTCCAATGTCGGCAGTAATGTTCTCGAATGCCGTAACGACGAGGCTAATGTCAGGGTTCAACATAGCAAAGTCACGATTCAATATGGAAAGTCCATTTAGAATTTGTTCGTCTGAAATATTCTCTGTTCCGTTGTTGTGAATGACGTGAAAAACAACAGGGATGGTGTAGATGGTTTGTCCCCCGCGCTCTGGAGCATCGTCTTGAAAGTTTTGGGTATATGTCTCCAAAGCTTCACTCGCTCTGCGAGCGATTCCTTCCGCCTCTGGATACATACCGAACATGCGAACGCGACTTTCACGTTCGCCGCAATACAAGTGATTTTCTTGAGCGAATATTCCTGTGCTTGCAAATCCAAGTGCAACCACCAAAAGGGTTTTCAAAATTTTCATGGTGAACAAAAATAAACGAATGTTGGCTATAACAATTTTTGTTTTCGCGTAATTTCTTTTCATTGTTTTATACCTAGCTTTAGACCTACCTTTGCACCGCTTAAAAAGAACATGAAAAACATTAGAAATTTTTGCATCATTGCACACATCGATCACGGTAAATCAACCCTTGCGGATAGAATGTTGCAAATAACGAAGACCATTGAAGATCGTAAGATGGTTGCGCAAGCGCTCGACGATATGGATCTTGAGCGTGAGAAGGGCATTACCATCAAGGCCCATGCGATTCAAATGTTGCACAAAGTGGGTAACGAGCAGTTCGTTTTGAATTTGATCGACACTCCCGGACACGTTGACTTTTCATACGAAGTATCTCGCTCTATAGCCTCTTGCGAAGGAGCTATTCTTATCGTTGATGCCTCTCAGGGAATTCAAGCGCAGACCATTTCGAATTTGTACTTAGCCTTGGAAAACGATTTAACAATCATTCCAATTTTAAATAAAATCGATCTTCCGAATGCCGATCCCGAGTTGGTTAAAGATCAGATTGTAGATCTTATCGGATGTGAGCGCGATGAAATTTTAGCCGCAAGCGGAAAAACCGGTGAAGGTGTTCCTGCTATTTTAGATGCTATTTGCGAACGCATTCCTGCTCCTGTTGGAGAAGTGGAAGCGCCATTGCAAGCAATGGTCTTCGATTCAGTATTCAATTCTTTCCGAGGAATTATTGCTTACTTCCGAATCAAAAACGGAGTTCTTCGAAAAGGAGACAAAGTGAAATTCATGAGTACGGGCAAAGAGTATTTTGCCGACGAAGTGGGTGTTTTAGGAATGGACTTGAAGCCGCGCGACTTTGTTGCTGCTGGTGATGTGGGATATATTATTTCTGGAATTAAAACCGCCACTGAAGTAAAAGTGGGCGATACCATTACAACCGTTGCCAATCCATGTGTTGAAGCCCTTCAAGGTTTTGAAGATGTAAAGCCAATGGTATTCGCAGGTATTTATCCGGTAGATACCGACGAGTACGAAGAGCTTCGTGCGAGTATGGAAAAGCTTCAGTTGAACGACGCCTCATTGGTTTTTGAACCAGAGAGTTCTGCTGCACTGGGTTTCGGTTTCCGTTGCGGATTCTTAGGAATGCTACACATGGAAATTATTCAGGAACGTTTAGAGCGCGAGTTCAACATGACCGTTATTACGACTGTTCCGAACGTAAGTTATTTCTGCTACACCACCAAAGGGGAGAAATTGGAGATCAACAATCCGTCTGAACTTCCCGAACAGAATTTGATTGCACACGTTGAAGAGCCTTTCATTAAAGCGCAAATCATTACCAAGACCGAATTCATTGGTGCAATCATGACCTTGTGTATTGAAAAGCGAGGCATGCTTACCAATCAGTTGTATTTGACAACCGACCGCATTGAGCTAACGTTTGAAATGCCATTGGCTGAAATCGTGTTCGATTTTTACGATCGATTGAAAACGATTTCAAAAGGTTATGCTTCTTTCGATTACTTCAGAATTGGTTACCAAGAAAGCCAATTGGTGAAATTAGATATTCTTCTAAACGGAGATCAGGTAGACGCCTTGAGCGCACTTATTCACAAGGATCACGCTTACGAATTAGGTAAGAAGATCTGTATGAAATTGCGTGAACTTATCCCAAGACAACAATTCTTAATCGCTCTTCAAGCCGCCATTGGCGCGAAGATCATTGCTCGCGAAACCATCAACGCCTTGCGTAAAGACGTAACCGCCAAGTGTTACGGCGGTGACATCTCGCGTAAACGCAAACTTCTTGAAAAGCAAAAAGAAGGTAAGAAACGCATGCGTCAAGTTGGATCTGTAGAAGTTCCACAGGCAGCGTTTTTGGCGGTGCTTAAACTAAATAGCTAAAATCAGACTACGTCTGATCAATTGCGTAGCAATCAATCACTTTGTGATCAATCCTTCGGATTAATCATTCTGCGACTGATCAATCACTTCGTGATCAAATTTGATGAGGTTTTCTTGCGCAGTATTTATCCGTCAGGTTTAATCTGAAAGATTGGTTGCGAAGCAATTGATCCGCAGGATTGATTACGTAGTAATTTGTCAGTCGAAGACTGATTGATCCGAAGGATTGATTACGTAGTAATTTGTCAGTCGAAGACTGATTGATCCGAAGGATTGATCTGACAAAGTCAGATTGATCAGACACCGTCTGATTACATGGTCCAATCTTCCAAAAACTTCGTCGTGAAATTTCCTGAACGGAACTTCTCGTCTTTCATAAGTTTTTGGTGGAAAGGAATCGTTGTCTTAACGCCTTCAATGATATACTCGTCTAACGCGCGTTGCATTTTCGCAATGGCTTCTTCGCGTGTTTGAGCAACAGTGATTAACTTCGAAATCATTGAATCGTAGAACGGAGGAATCACGTATCCCGCATAGGCGTGAGCATCTATACGAACACCGTGTCCGCCTGGACAATGATAGTCTGTAATTCTTCCTGGAGAAGGAATGAAGTTCTTGTATGGGTCTTCAGCGTTAATACGACACTGAATCGCGTGCATGGTTGGATAGTAATTTCTTCCAGAAATAGGTTCACCAGCAGCCAACTTAATTTGCTCCTTCACCAAGTCGTAGTCTATAACTTCTTCGGTAATGGTATGCTCTACTTGGATACGTGTATTCATTTCCATGAAGTAGAAATTACGGTCTTTGTCAACCAAGAACTCTACTGTTCCAACACCTTCGTATCCAACAGCGAGAGCAGCCTTAATAGCAGCCTCACCCATGCGCTCGCGCAACTCAGGTGTCATGTAAGGAGAAGGAGTTTCTTCAACTAATTTCTGATGTCTTCTTTGAATAGAGCAGTCACGTTCTGAAAGATGACATGCTTTTCCGTATTGGTCACCTGCGATTTGAATTTCAATATGACGAGGTTCAACCACGAATTTTTCCATGTAGATACCGTCGTTTCCGAAAGCAGCACCGGCTTCACGTTTCACCATTTCCCAGGCGCTTTCCATTTCGTCTTCGCTGTTTACCACACGCATACCCTTTCCACCACCGCCTGCGGTAGCTTTCAAGATTACAGGATAAACAATGCCTTTTGCCAATTCTTTTGCGTGGTCAAGACTTTCAATAAGTCCGTCACTTCCTGGAATGGTAGGAACACCAGCGTTTTTCATGGTTTGCTTTGCCGAAGATTTGTCGCCCATAGAGTCGATCATTTCCGGAGAAGCACCAATGAATTTGATTCCGTTTTCTTTACACACCTTAGAGAAGGTAGCATTTTCAGAAAGGAAACCATAGCCTGGGTGAATGGCATCTGCATTGGTAATCTCGGCAGCAGCAATGATATTTGAAATCTTCAAATAAGAATCTTTACTTGAAGGAGGTCCAATACAAACGGCTTCATCTGCGAAGCGCACATGAAGGCTATCGCGGTCAGCTGTTGAATAAACCGCAACCGTTTTAATGCCCATTTCTTTGCACGTACGAATAACACGTAGCGCAATTTCGCCACGATTGGCAATCAATATTTTGTTAAACATGGAAGTAGTGTTTAAGTGCGATTAAGCGGGTTCAACCAAAAATAAAGGTTGGTCAAATTCAATTGGCGACATATCGTTCACCAAAATTTTCACGATTCTACCTGAAACTTCAGATTCAATCTCGTTGAACAACTTCATAGCCTCAACAATACAAACTTTGTCTCCAACTTTGATTTCAGAACCTACCTCAACGAATGCAGGCTTGTCTGGAGCAGATGAACGGTAGAATGTACCAATCATTGGGCTCTTAATCTCAATAAGATTTGAAGCAACTGGAGCAACAGCGGCAGGGGCCTCAGCAGCAACAGGTGCAGGCGCAGCAGCAGGCAAAGCCACTGGAGCAGGAGGAGCCATCATTGGTGCAGCAGTAATGGTGATTTTGAAATCTTTTTGCTCGATTTCCACTTCACTTACGCCACTTTTTGCAACGAACTTGATTAAATCTTGAATTTGAGTAATATTCATCGTTATTTGAATTTTTCGTTAGAATTGAGGGCAAATATAGGCGAATTCGACAAAAAAACGAGTTTTTTGATGACCCTTCGGGATGACACTACGTGATGACCCTTTGGGATGACGCTCCGCGAAGCGGTCATCGAACTTGTTCGTCATCACCTTCGGTGTCATCCTTCGAAGAAGGTCATCACAACGTGTTGTGTCATCCGCTTTGCGGTCATCGGCTGTGCCGTCATCACACAAAGTGTGTAAAGTGTGCAAAAAGATTGTTTTTCCCAAAAACCGATGTATATTTGCCGTCCTTTTGAAAATCTATCTATGCAAGATTCACTTTATACCCTGAACTTTTCAGGCTGGAAATTGGGAATGCACGAGTTAGAGTTCCAATTGGACAAATCGTTCTTTGCAGACTTTCCTGAAAGTGAAATTCAAGAATCAAAACTGAATGTCACAGGCACTTTAGACAAGAAACAAAACATGCTAATCCTTGATTTGCAAGTTGAAGGAGAAGTCTTACTGCCTTGCGACCGATGTGCTGAAGACACTTGGATTCATGTTGAAAACGTTGATCATCTTTTAGTTAAATTTGGAGAGCAGACAGACACCGATGAAGACGATGTTTGGACCCTCGGACCAAGTGAACACCAATTGGACATTAAGCGACGTATTTATGAAATGGCCCTGCTTGCTCTTCCTTCAAGAAGAATACACAGCAAAGAAGCCGACTGTAACCCAGTTGTCCTTAGTGCCTTGAATACATACAGAGTTGAAGAAAACGCAGACAGCATCTGGAAAGATTTGAAAGATTTAGATACAGATGAATTTGATCTTTCCGACGAGGAAGAATAACTTTTTAAATAAGAACCCATGGCACATCCCAAACACAGGATTTCCCAAACGCGTCAAGCGAAGCGTAGAACACACTACAAATTAGAAGCAGCTAACGTTTCTACTTGTCCTACTACTGGTCAACCACACCTTTTCCACCACGCACATTGGTACGAAGGAAAGTTGTACTACAAAGGAAAAGTTCTCGCTGAGAAAGAAGCCTAACGTTCGTATTCGAACTTAGAACTTCGTAGAACGTTCCGTAGAACTTCGTAGAACCTTCGGTAGAGTAGTTGTTTTAAAGCAATTATTCTACTCGGAGGTTTTTGTGTTTAATCAAAAATCTTATCGAAGATATCTTGCGAAGCATCTTTCGTAGAATCTTACGGAGTATCTTGCAAAAGCATTTGGCATCTTTCGTAGAATCTTACGGAGTATCTTGCAATAGCATTTGGCATCTTTCGTAGAATCTTACGGAGTATCTTGCTCAGCATTTGTTATCTTCGCATCTTCAATCCAATACCAAATGAGAGCAGCCATTACCGCAATTGGCGGTTACCTTCCACCAGACCTACTGACAAACGCAGATTTAGAGAAAATGGTAGATACCAACGACGAGTGGATTCGCTCGCGCACGGGCATTTCAGAACGTCACATCTTGAAGGGTGAGGGATTAGGCACGAGCGACATGGCTGTTGAAGCAGTGAAAGTACTTTGCGAAAAACGCGGCATTTCACCTTTGGATATTGATCTTTTAATTTGCGCAACCGTTACTCCGGACCACGTTTTCCCGGCAACAGCTAATATTATCTGCGATAAGCTTGGTGCGAAAAACGCATGGGGATATGACTTGGGAGCTGCGTGTTCAGGCTTTCTTTTCGCGGTAGCAACGGGTTCACAGTTCATTGAAACTGGAAAATGTAAAAAGGTTGTAGTTGTTGGTGCAGACAAGATGTCGAGCATCGTAGATTACACCGACCGCACAACATGTGTTCTTTTCGGCGATGGCGCAGGAGCAGTGCTTCTTGAGCCAACGGAGGAAGACAACGGAATCATGGATAGCATCTTGAAAACCGACGGAAACGGAAGACATTACTTATATCAAAAAGCGGGTGGATCTGTTTATCCGCCAACAGCAGAAACTGTTGCAAACCGCGAACACTTTGTGTTTCAAGACGGACAACCGGTATTCAAAGCAGCGGTTGTAGGTATGGCCGACGTGTCAGCTGAAATCATGGAAAAGAACAATCTGAAGTCAGAAGACGTAGCCTGGTTGGTTCCTCACCAAGCTAACCTGAGAATTATTGATGCTACTGCACGCCGCATGGGAGTGGGCAGTGAGAAGGTAATGATAAATATTCACAAATACGGAAATACCACTAGCGCAACCATTCCACTTTGTCTTTGCGATTGGGAATCTCAATTGAAAAAAGGAGATAACCTCGTACTTGCCGCATTCGGCGGTGGATTCACATGGGGAGCGATTTATGTGAAGTGGGCGTACTAACGGCGAAGCGGATTACACAACAAGTTGTGATGACCACAAAGTGGATACAACAAATGAGAATAATATATTTTTGAATTTATAATAGATAAAAATGGCAGCAACTACCGCAGACATTCACAATGGAATGTGTTTCAGAATGGATTCACACATCTGGAAAATCATTGAATTCTTACACGTTAAACCAGGAAAAGGTCCGGCTTTCGTAAGAACGAAAATCAAGAATTTGAACAACGGAAAAATCGTTGATCACACCTTCAACTCTGGAGTGAAGATGGATGTAGTTCGTATTGAAACACGCGAGTACCAGTTCTTGTTCCAAGACGATCAGTACAACTTCATGAACTCGGAAGATTTCGAACAAATCACCATTCCGGGTACTATGATTAACGCACCGAAATTCTTGAAAGAAGGAATGATTTGTATCGTTATGTTCAACGCGGAAGACGAAGCGCCTATGTCATGCGACCTTCCTACTTTGGTTGAATATGAGATTACGTATACCGAGCCAGGTTTGCGCGGAGACACTGCAACGAATGCCATGAAGCCAGCAACCATTGATGTGGGTGTTGAGGTGCGTGTTCCCTTGTTTATTGAAGTGGGCGACAAGATTCGCATTGACACCTCAACCGGACATTATCACGATCGCGTTAAGAAATAAGCATGTATCAATTAGACCAACATACCTTCGCGAACAAAGCGGTGCTCGTGCGCGTAGACTTCAATGTTCCTTTGAATGAAAAATTCGAGGTAACGGATAACACTCGTATTCGCGCAGCGGCGAAAACTATTTTGAAGTTGTCTTTAGACGGAGCAAAGGTGATTTTGATGTCGCATTTGGGCCGTCCGAAAGGCGGACCAGAAGATAAATTCTCGTTGAAGCACATTCAACAGGAAGTATCAGATGTTTTGGGAAAACCTGTTGTATTTTCTGGTAATTGTGTGGGTGAAGAAGCGAAGCATGAGGTAGAGAAGATGAAGGCTGGAGATATTCTATTGTTGGAAAACTTACGTTTCTATAAGGAAGAAGAAGGTGGAGATGAATTCTTCGCTGGTCAGTTAGCCGAGTTGGGTGATGTTTACGTGAACGATGCCTTTGGCACGGCACATAGAGCGCATGCATCTACAGCTGTGATTGCGAAGTTTTTTCCAACCGATAAATATTACGGTTATTTGATGGAAGATGAAGTGACGAGCATTGATCGTGTGTTGAACGGTAATGCTTCTCCGGTTACTGCGATTATTGGCGGAAGCAAAGTCAGCAGCAAGATTGCGATTTTAGAGAACTTAATGAATGCCGTTGACAACATCATTATTGGTGGTGGAATGGCCTTCACGTTTATTAAAGCCCAGCAGGGCAAGGTGGGCAGTTCATTGGTGGAAGACGACAAGTTGGACTTGGCGTTGGAGTTGATGGAAATGGCGCGCAACAAGAATGTGAATTTGTATTTGCCTACCGACGCGATTATTGCAGATGCCTTTGCTGCTGACGCGAACAGCAAGGAGTGCAGCATAGCAAATATTCCAGCCGGATGGATGGGATTAGATATTGGCGTGAAATCGCGCGAGCATTTCGCGACAATTATTGCGCAATCGAAAACAGTATTGTGGAACGGCCCTATGGGAGTATTTGAAATGGAGGCCTTTGCGGCAGGCACTATTGCCGTAGCCAACGCTTTGGTTGAAGCTACTAAGAACGGATCGTTCACATTGGTCGGCGGTGGCGATTCAGTAGCGGCTATTAATCAGTTTGGCTTAGCCAACGACGTCTCCTACGTCAGCACGGGCGGCGGTGCCATGTTGGAATCTCTTGAAGGCATTGAGTTGCCGGGGGTTGCGGCTGTGAAGAAGTAATCCATACACATTTAATGTGATGCCACCTGGTCATTGCAACTTTTTTCTCTTGGAATTCAATACTGTGTGGCAAATAGTATTTTGACTTGGAGCACGCTTCGGCGTTCAGAAGAAGTCGAATTTGAAATTAGAATTTTTTGAATCAGACTGAAAATGATATTTTTGTTAAGTATTTTAGTTACAATTTGTAGTATCTAAACGGTGACACAGAAAACTAAGAAAGCCCATTGAAGTATGAAGTTATTTCAAAAAATTATATTGTTTATTGTTTGTCTTTTTTCATTTTCTGCTTGGGCTCAAACGGCTGGTTTTAACAATACTTTTATTGTTCTCTCAATAAATGGAGCGGGAAATATTTATTACGATTTAAAAGCAACAACAGGGAATCCGGATTTCATTGGAAACAATTTGGGAAGTTTTTTAGTTGGTTCGAACAATCTTATTTTGAAAGGTGCTGAACACAACGTTTGGAAGTGTAACGGTTGCGATTTAACGAGCACTTCACTTTTCTACAGAGTATACCAAACAACTGTAACTCCTGGAGTTTTTACGCCTCTTGCTTTACCTTTTACTTCAGGATTTAACAATGGTTGCGGCGGACAGGATCAGAGGTGGTCATCAGTTTCGAATAATATCAATATTCTGAATGGGCTTCAAGCTGGTGCGTATTACTTAGAAGTATATAGCAATGCAAGTGTCACTTGTTTAGGTGGAACTGTCTTTGCGAGTAATGGAGGGTTTAATTATCGCGCTTCTTTTAATGTGTTAAATCCACTTACAGCAAGTTCTTCTGCAACGAGTATATCATGTAACAGCGGATCGTCTGCCGTTACGGTATTAGCATCAGGCGGAACCGCTCCGTATACTGGCACGGGAACGTTTACGGTAACTGCAGGAACCTATTCTTACACTGTTACCGATGCTAATGGTTGGTCGGCAACCACAAGTATCACAGTTACTCAACCAGCAGCCCTTAACGCAAGCTCATCTTCAACAAGCATCTTATGTAATGGCGAATTATCTGCAGTTACAGTAACTGCATCAGGTGGAACTGCTCCGTATTCTGGAACAGGAACGTATAATGTAACTGCAGGTACACACAACTACACTGTTACCGATGCAAACGGATGTACCTCGAACACAACCGCACTTGTTACTCAACCAGACTTGGTGACTGCACCAACTGGTTCTACAGCCCAAACATTCTGCAGCACGCTCAATGCAACTCTGACAAATATTCAAGTAAACGGAACAGCTGTTCAATGGTTTGCATCTAATACGGGAGGCACATCTTTGGCTACAAATACTCCGGTATTTACAGGAACTACTTATTATGCGACTCAAACTGAAAACGGATGTGAATCGCCGAGCTATTTAGCAGTTACAGTTACAGTTACTGTTGCTTCAACCTATTACGCAGATGCAGACGGAGATGGTTATGGAAATGCAGGAATTTCACAATTGGTGTGTGCACAACCAACGGGTTACGTAATGAATAGCACCGATTGTAATGACGCCGCAGCCACCACTTATACAGGAGCTCCTGAGTTATGCAACAATGTTGACGACAACTGCAGTGGATTTGCAGATGAAGGTTGTCCCTCTTCAATAGCCGGAGAAGAACCATTCAACTCATTATCGGCCCCGAGCGCAATGTACAGCCACTGCAACAGTTTCTTCGGCACGCTGGCTGGAGCATTACCAAGTACATTGGCTCAAAGTACTTGTATAACAGGAGAGGACCGTTGGTATAACTTCACAACTTTGACTACTGCTATTACTATCTTCATAGGAAGTAATGCGAATGATATCGTGATCGAACTTCAAGATATCAGTGGTAATGTTATCGATATTGAAAATACCGTTACTGGTATTGGCACTGAAGTCTTGACCATTACTGGACTTACAGTTGGTTCAACTTATCGCGTAGGCATCAGAAACTACAATAGCAACGCGCAAGCAGGCGGACAGTTCTCGGGTTGCATTCGTCACTTGCGTGCAGGTGGTTCGGATAGCGGAACTAGTGCAACTTGGCCAAGTACATTAACCACATGTTCATTGTTCAAGGCAGCCTATTGCGGTGGAACGGGAGTTCAGTATCGCTTCACTTGGACTGGGATTTCTGGAACTGCAACAGGTCAAGTATTTACGAGATCACAAACAAGTGAATTCTTGAATGTAACAGCCGTTACTCCTTCACTTCATGCCGGATGTTCATACAATGTTTTAGTGACAGTTATTTACACAATACCAAACGGAGCTGGGGTGAATGAGATTTTCGAATTACCTGCACTTTTTCCTTCAATAATTACCATTTCTCCAGTTGCGAATGTTGCTTTAAGAAGCTCAGACCAGATGTCGAATGGCACTCGATTTCGGGGAAGTATTGTGGCTGCAATGCCTTGGGTGTGTGGCGTTACGAATTGGCGATGGAGATTTACAGAAGTGAATCCATTGACCATGCAAACGATTGGTTTGCCCATTGAGCAAAACCGTGGAGCAGCTTCCAATTACATTAGCTTGAACTCGGTTACTGCTTTACAATTTGGAAAAATATATGCAGTTCAATCTGCACCAATATTTTCATACACAGGTTCGAATTACCAGTGGGGTCCTGTAAGTTATATGGCTATTATTGGAAATGCCGGCATGATTACCGATGCTTCGCAAGATGCTTCGCAAGATGGATCGCAGGATACGATGCAAGGTTCTGCTAAAGGTTCTACGCAAGGACCTTCGGAAGGTGTACTGCCAGAAGTGGAAGTGAATGTTTATCCGAATCCATCGAATGGCACAGATTTGAATTTGAGCATTTCGGGAATTCAATCGGATAATGTTCAAGTTAAGATTTATGATTCAATGGGAATTAAAATTTTAGGCGAACGTTTTGTTGTTGCCGACACCCTTCAAACAGAATTGAAGTTCCAGTCGGAACTTTCCAATGGAATGTATCTTGTTGAAGTTTCTTCGGAAAACAGGGTACAAACCGCACGTATACTTATTGAAAAGTAATTTAATCGATACAGGTTTTTCAAAAGGTTCTCCGAAAGTTCGCTAGGCGAAGCCTACTAGCACGACACCTTTCGAAGAAACTTCCGCAAGACTTTGCGCAGAACCATGCATAATGACAATTAAATGACATTCGCCCCCTTCGCTTATACGAAATTCGCGCACTGTGAACGAACTACGCGCCATATCTATCAACCACCATCACTTCCCTCTGGAAACCATTGGTTCATTTGCTATTCCTCATGAGGAATTACAAGCGAGATTAGATGCCGTGAAGAAAGAATTTCAGATGACTGAACTCATGTACCTCGGCACATGCAATCGTGTGGAGGTGGTATTCAATGTTCCTCATTTTGTTTGTTCTGGGTTCACCCAGCAGTTGCTTTCAAATCTGTTTCCTGAACACGACAAAAGTTTCATCAAAGGGGTAGCTCAAAAAGCACAGCGTTTTAATGGCGACGAAACTGCTGACCACGTTTTTCGCGTAGCAGCAAGTCTCGATTCTTTGATTATTGGCGAACGCGAAATCATTACGCAACTGCGCAACGCATACGAAGAGTGCGAGAGGCTGAAACTTACTGGAGATTCATTACGCATGTTGAATCAGCATGCCATTCGTATTGCAAAAGAAGTATATACGCATACGAATCTTTCTAAAAAGCCAGTTTCGATAGTTTCAATTGCGTGGAAATTATTTTTGGAGAAACACCCGAATCTAAACACTAAAATTGTTCTAGTTGGTGCTGGTCAGATCATTACAAACTTCGCGAAGTTTCTTGCTGAAAACGGATACACCCAAGTGAGTGTTTACAACCGAACAATTGAAAACGCGGCGAACATTGCGAAGTCGTTCAACACTGAAGCGAAGTCAATTTCTGAATTGAAAAACGATGTGTCAGATTGTGATGTGCTTGTCGTTTGCACAGGGTCTACAGAAGTTGTTGTAACCAAGGATTTGTTCAACAAGTTGTGCATTTCAAACAAGCAAAGAACAGTCATTGACTTAGCGCTTCCCGCGAATGTTGATGCTGAAATTTCGAAGTTGGGAGATGTGAATTTCATAGATATGCTCGCCGTTCAAAGAGAAGTTCAAAAGAATATTTCATACAGAGAAGAAGCGCTGAATGATTGCGTTGCAATTATTGAAAAGGGAAAGACTGAATTTAGAAAGCTCTATCAGGAACGTTCCATAGAACGCGCCATGAGCGAAATTCCGAATACCATAAAAGAAATTCGAAATACAGCGGTTGAAAGTGTCTTCTCGAAAGAATTGGCGCAATTGTCGGAACACGATCGCGAATTGGTAGACAAGATTATTAGTTACATGGAAAAGAAATATATATCAGTTCCAATGAAGCTAGCGAAATCTGTACTTTTGGACGAAGTACAAAAAAATTAATGTCTTGAATAGAACGATAGTCATTGGAACTCGCGGAAGTGATCTTGCGCTTTGGCAAGCCAATTACACCAAAGACGCTTTGGAGAATTTAGGTTTCAAGGTTGAATTGGAAATTATTAAAACGCGTGGAGATCAAATTCAACATTTGAGCTTCGATAAAATGGAAGGAAAAGGCTTCTTCACAAAGGAAATTGAAGATGCTTTGCTTTCGAAACGAGTTGATTTAGCAGTACACTCACACAAAGACCTAGAAACTACTCCTCCAGCCGGACTCGTGATTGCAGGGGTTCCAGGCCGAGCGAATGTAGAAGATATTTTGCTCATTAATAAGGAAGTTGTCAATACCGAACGAACATTCGGTTTGAAGGAGAATGCTGTAGTTGGAACTTCTTCAGTAAGAAGAAAGGTTCAACTCGCTTTTCACTGTCCGAATACCGAAGTGAAAGATTTGCGCGGAAATGTTCCGACGCGAATTCAGAAATTGAGAGAGAAACAATACGATGCCATTTTACTTGCTCGCGCAGGAGTTGAACGTTTAGCGATTGATCTTTCTGAGTTTCATGTTGAAATTTTACCAGCGCAACAATTTGTTCCTGCGCCAGCGCAAGGTGCATTGGCCCTTCAATGTCGCGAAGATGACCAGGAAATTCTTTCCATATTGAATCACTTGAATCACGAGGCCACAGTGGAATGTGTATTCATTGAACGAGAGATTCTTCGTCGAATGAATGGAGGATGTCAATTACCATTGGGTGCCTATGCTGTAAAAGAAGGCAACACATACGTATGTCATCTGGCATTTGCAAAAACAGTGAATGATCAAGTGTCTTATTTCAGTATGCGTAATGAAGAGCCGCAACAGATAATAGATCATTTGTTAGGATTAATACAATCTGCATGATTGATGTTTTTATAAGTCGAAGTGAATCGGATGCGCAAGATATTGTGACGTCTTTGAAGAACTCGAATTATACTGCAAGTTGCCAATCTTTAATTAAAGTTGAATTTCTTCCTTTCATCATAAAAAAAGATTTCGATTGGGTGTTTTTTTCTTCTTCGAATGGAGCTCGTTCTTTCTTTGAACAAACCACAAATGTTGATGCGAAATACGCAGCCATTGGCACAGCTACGGCTTCAGCTGTGCCTTTCGAATGTGATTTTGTGGGTGAAGGAACAAACACCGAACAAACACCGAAGAAATAGCGCGAATGTTCTTCCATTTAGTGGGAAAGGAGCGAGTGCTCTTTCCTTCCGCATTAGACAGTTTGAATTCAATAGCGAATCTTTTTGATTCGGAACAGATAGAAATAATTTCCACCTACAAAAAAGAACGCGTGGCCCTTGAACTGCCTCAAGCGCAATTGTATTTGTTCTCCTCTCCTTCAAATGTCTATGCAGCGCAAGAGAAGAATGATTTAGTTGGAATGAAATGCGTCGCCTATGGGACCGCTACAGCGAATGCTTTGAATGCCGCAGGTGTGCGAAACATTCATAAAGTTTCTTCTTGGAATCAGGAAGAGATAGCCAACGACTTGAAGTCGTTGTTGTCTTAAAGTGAGAGCGAAACGCCACCGAAGTATAGCGCGATAATTGCAGCACCTAGAACAATTCGGTAATAACCGAATGGTTTCAATCCGTATTTAGTCAATAGCGCCACAAAGGTTTTAATCGCAATAAGTCCAACGATAAACGCAACTATATTTCCGATTGCAAGTAGTTTCATGTTTTCTGAATTGAAAAAATCAGGAACCTCTTCGTAGGCGTCTTTCAACTTAAATACACTTGCCCCTAACATGGTCGGAACCGCTAAGAAAAATGAAAATTCTGCAGCTGCTTTTTTACTTAAACCTTGGGTCAATCCACCAATCACTGTCGCTGCAGAGCGCGAAACTCCTGGGATCATAGCAATGCATTGAAACAATCCAATCACGAAAGCGCTCTTGTAACTTGGTTCACGCAAGGATCGCTCGCGAATCAGTTTTTCAATAAACAAGAAAATAATTCCGCCAATTAATAATGCAATTCCAACATTGAGAACGTTCTCTAAAAGTGCATCAATTTTATCTGAAAAGAGAAATCCGAAAACGGCGGCGGGAATAAAGGCTACTAGCAATTTGAAATAAAATTCAAACGATTGGAAGAATCGCTTCCAGTATAAAACAACCACACTCAGAATGGCTCCAAGTTGAATACAAACGATAAAAGCTTTGGTGAAATCCGAGGACGGTACATTCATGATTTTCTGAACGATCATCATGTGTCCGGTGCTCGAAATAGGAAGGAATTCTGTTAATCCTTCAACAATGGCGAGTATTATGGTTTGAAGAATGCTCAATGTTTCTCGATCTCTGAAGATTGGTTTTTCTTCGAGCGAAACATAATTCCAACTCCAATGGTGATATAACCCAAAAGCACAACAATGGGTGCTACAGTAATGCGACGAGCGCTAAAAAGTTCTTCGGCGTTGAACGTGTTCGGATCAGCAGAACCACCACCACTCATGAGAATATATCCTAAAAGCACAACAACCAAACCTCCAAGAATGATGAAGGCATTGATTTTCGTAAATGGAAACGATAATTTGTTCATAGCAAAATTTGTGAAACGAAAGTAATTCATTCGGAGGGCTTATCAAAACAAATTCAGAAATGAGTAGTTTTGAAAAATGAGAAATGGCATCATTTGGCTTTTATGTCTTGTAATTCTTGAATCTTGCAATTTTTATTCAGTTCACATGAATAAAGAAGAAAGGCAATTTAATCGTGCGGGAATTAAGCATCATGTTGAGGTTTTTACTGATTCGATTGCCACTTCAGAGGAAGAGCAAATAGGTTCAAAGTCTATTTTTATTACAAAGAATAAGCGGTATAGCAGTGAGAAGCCAACATTGCTTCTTATTCATGGCTATCAGGGTGGTGCAATAGGACAGTGGTGGAAGAACGTTTCAAAACTTACGCGAGACTTCAATATTATTTGTCCTGATTTGAATTACCACGGCAGTACCTATTTCACCTCTGATTACAGCATTGAGATGCAGGTAGATTTGGTTCATGAAATGCTTGATTTTACCGCGTCATCTTGGGCACACCAAAATCTTCTTGTTATTGGAAGTTCTTACGGTGGATTGGTGGCTTCCAGATTTGCTGAAAAGTATCCGGAGCAAGTAAAAGCATTGGTTATCTATGACGGTTTGTCGAATTGCTTCAATCCGGCATTTACCGATAGTGTAGCGAAATCGGTTGGAATTCCTGATGCAATAACCTTGCTTAACCCTTCGAATGGAAATGAGCTCAGAACATTGATGTCTCTGGATGCTCCGATTAAGGCACCTCATTTTGTTTTTAATCAATTGACAACGTTTCATTTCAATAAAAACAGATCAGAAAAAATTCAATTGTTGGAATATTTGAATAAGCATGAAACGGAGTTTAATGCGCATAATTTTTCTTGGAAATGCCCTGTTTACTTGCTCTGGGGTGAACGTGATAAAATAATTCCTTTGCAAACTGCTCGTTGTCTCTCGGAAAAATATTCCATCCCGGAAAATCGGATCTTTGTTTATCCGGGTATCGGACATGTTTTAAATATTCAAGATCACAAGGCCTTCAACAAATGGGTCATAGAGACCTTTTCAAATTAGTATCTTCGCAAAAAATTATTCAGTATGTATCGTTCAGCAACGTGTGGTGAATTAAGAATTTCAGATGTCGGAAAAGAAGTGGTGCTTGCCGGTTGGGTGCAGCGCTCAAGAGATTTGGGTGGAATGACTTTCGTGGATTTGCGCGATCGTTATGGTCTTACACAGTTGGCTTTCAACATGGATACCAATGCTGCTTTGTGTGAAGAAGCACGCAAGTGGGGAAGAGAATTTGTGGTTCAAGTGGAAGGAAAAGTGGTAGAGCGTTATTCGAAAAACGCGAACATGCCTACGGGTGAAATTGAAATTGAAGCAACAGGATGTAAAGTCTTGAACGCCTCGTTAACTCCGCCTTTCACGATTGAAGATGATAGTGATGGAGGAGATGATTTGCGTATGCAATGGCGTTTCTTGGACTTAAGAAGAAATCCGTTGAAGCAAAATTTAATGCTTCGTCACAAACTTGGTATTGAAACACGTAAGTATTTAGATAGTCTTGAATTTTTAGAAATTGAAACGCCTTATTTGATTAAGTCTACTCCGGAAGGTGCGCGTGATTTCGTAGTTCCAAGCCGCATGAATCCTGGACAATTTTATGCATTGCCACAATCACCACAAACGTTCAAGCAACTATTGATGGTAAGTGGTTACGATCGTTATTATCAGATTGTGCGTTGTTTCCGCGATGAAGATTTGCGCGCCGATCGTCAACCAGAGTTCACTCAGATTGACTGTGAAATGGCGTTTGTAGAGCAAGAAGATATTTTGAATACGTTCGAAGGATTGATTCGTCATTTGTTCAAAGCTGTTAAAAACGTTGATATTCCGGAGGTGCCGCGCATGCTGTATTCAGAGGCTATGCGTTTGTACGGTAGTGATAAGCCAGATATTCGTTTTGGAATGACATTCAAAGACCTTACAGACCTTGGTCAAGGAAAAGGATTCGGGGTGTTCGATAGCGCGCAAGCAGTGCTTGCGATTAACGTTCCAGGTTGTGCGAGTTACACGCGTGCACAATTAGACGAACTTACTGAATGGATGAAGCGTCCGCAAATCGGTGCAAAGGGTTTAATCTATGTTCGTTGCAATGAAGATGGAAGCTTCAAATCTTCCGTAGATAAATTCTTCGACGGAGATGCCTTAGCTGCATGGGGAGAGCGCTGCGAAACAAAGCCAG
The DNA here is from genome assembly GCA_046051235.1 of Bacteroidota bacterium. GTDB lineage: Bacteria > Bacteroidota > Bacteroidia > Flavobacteriales_D > Sanyastnellaceae > CAIZGX01. Next base: position 638 of record JBJOON010000058.1, on the reverse strand, counting down.
GCGATTTGATATTGGTATTATCGGGTGATTTGAATACGACTCGCAAGCAGTTGAATGAACTTCGTTTGTTAATGGGTGGAAGATTGGGATTGCGCAATCCGGAAGTATTCGCGCCGCTGTGGGTAATGGATTTCCCGTTGTTGGAATTCAACGAAGAGGAAGGAAGATACTTCGCCATGCACCATCCGTTTACCTCACCGAAACCCGATCAAATTCATTTATTAGACACAGACCCAGGAGCAGTGAATGCCAATGCCTATGATTTCGTGTTGAATGGAGTTGAAATTGGCGGAGGGTCTATTCGTATTCACGACAGAAATGTGCAAGCACGCATGTTCGACTTGCTTGGATTCACGAAAGAAGAGGCTCAAGCACAATTTGGATTCTTATTGAATGCCTTTGAATACGGAGCCCCACCGCACGGTGGATTGGCTTTCGGATTCGATCGTTTGTGCTCGTTGTTCGGCGGTAGCGAAGGAATTCGTGACTTCATTGCCTTCCCAAAGAACAACAGTGGACGCGATGTAATGATTGATGCACCTTCAACAATTAGCGACGATCAACTTAATGAACTATCAATTGTTGTAAAAAAGTTGGAGAACTAAAAATTATTTGTATATTTGTCGCCCGTTGGAAAT
>JBJOON010000057.1:0-10073 GCA_046051235.1 Bacteroidota bacterium | reverse complement strand
CACTGATGTAAACGGATGCACAGCAACCACAAGCATCACGGTGACACAACCAACAGTAGTTTCTGCGAGTGCCACTGCAACAGCTATTGCTTGCAACGGCGGTTCAGCAACAGTTTCCGTTACTGCAAATGGAGGAACAGGTCCATACATTGGAACGGGATCGTTTGCAGTTACTGCGGGAACTTATTCATACACCGTGACTGATGTAAACGGATGTACAGCTTCTACCAGCATTATCGTGAACCAACCTACTGCAATTTCGCTGAATGCAAGCACCTTACCTATTTGCTTTGGTGAATCAAATGGTTCAATTAATCTTACAGTCACAGGAGGTATTCCGGCTTACCAGATTAGTTGGACAGGTCCTTTATCCGGAAATCCCTCAGGATTCGAGATTTTATCGAGTAATGATGCTTATAACATTAACGATTTAACAGCTGGAATTTACAACATAGTTGTAACAGACTTAAATGATTGCAGTAGCATTGCAAATTATACAGTTACAGAAGCACCGAATATTTCTGCAACAGTAATGTCCTCCTCATCCACTTGCAATACTGCTAATGGTTCATTTGAGGTAATGGTTTCTGGAGGAACCGCTCCTTACAATCTCTCATGGACTGGCCCTGTAAATGGTGACCCATTAGGTCTTGAAATTTATTCTTCAGGCTCGAACTACCAAATTCAAAATTTACCTATTGGCGATTTTGTTCTAACAATTTTAGATCAAATGGGATGTACCCAAGTAATATCAAGTTCTGTTACATCTGCTACACCATTGACTTCCTCTATATTACCCACAAGTGTCTCGTGTTTTGGTCAAAGTAATGGAAGTATCTTGGTTACAGCAGATGGTGTTTACCCCGGCTACAACATTTCTTGGACGGGTCCATTAAGCGGTGATCCCATAGGAAACGAAATTTTAAATTCAACTGGTTCTTATTCCATTTTGAATTTACCAGCCGGGGTATATAACATATCTATCACAGATTTAAATGGTTGTGTTTCAAATATGAGTGCTGTAGTTAGTGAACCAACTGAATTAACAAGCGATATTAATGTTTCTTCTGAAAGTTGCAATGGAAACAGTGATGGGCAAATAACTGTTACATTGAGCAATGGCAGTCCTCCTTACAATATTAGTTGGATTGGTAGTTCTAACGGAAATCCAATCGGAGATGAAGTAAATTATTCAGGAGGTAATTACTCAATTACAAATTTGAACTCGGGGAACTATTCAATTTTAGTCACAGATAACAATCAATGTTCAATTAATTCAGATATTACTATAAATCCTGGAATTTCAATTAATGCAGTCATTCCAACAATCCCATCGCAATGTTTGAATGGGAACAACTTTAATTTTTCCGGAATTAATTCTACTATTTCATCAGGTAGCATAACCAGTTACTCATGGAATTTCGGTGATGGCAGTCCTAGTCTCGTTGGTGTAAATGTTACCCATGGATATTCCAATGCCGGAAGTTTTAACATTACACTAACAGTTACTGATGGAACTTGCGCAGATGATGCTAGCTCCATTGTAAACATTATCAATAATCCAATTGCAATAGCATCGAGCAACTCACCAATATGTTTTGGTGACACTTTATTTCTATCGGGGAATTATATTCCAGGAGCTACTTACACATGGAGTGGACCATCTCTATTCTTCTCTGATACCGAGGACACCATTATTAGCAACTCTTCTTTGAATATGTCAGGTAATTACACACTTAATGTAACATCAAACGGATGCAGTGCAAATACTAATATCAACGTAGTGATTAATCCTACTAGCAACCCTACCATTAATTCGGTACCTCCGCTGTGTTCAGACACCTCACCTTTTCAACTTATTGCAGCCTCTAGCGGTGGAACATGGAGTGGATTAGGAATAACGAATTCCAACACTGGCGTTTTTGATCCAAATGCCGCCGGAATAGGAACGGTTACCATTAGTTATACTTCCTCTGGACTTTGTGTTGATACAGACACTCAAGATATTGTAATAAACGCTCTTCCATCTCCAACATTTACGAGCAATTCAGTTGCTGGATGCGCCCCCTTTACAACCACAATTCTAAACACTACATCAGATCCATCAAATAGTTGCACTTGGTTATTGAATGGTTTGCCTGCTGGAAATAATTGCTCATCATTTTCTAATACTTTCACAACAAACGACTGCTTTGACATTGGACTAACTGTAATTGATAATAATGGTTGTATTGGAACAAATTCGGTTAATAGTTTCATTTGCACTTCGCCACCGCCTGTAGCAGCTTTCACATACTCCCCCCTAAATCCATCAGTAAACAATACTGTTGTACAATTTGCAGATTTGTCTCTTGGTGCTATTTATGAGAATTGGACAATTATGAATATGTATCAATCCTCTGAAACACCATTGTTCACATTTCCGAACGAGCCAGGAGAGTATGATGTTTGTTTGGAAGTCACCAATGCCATTGGTTGTTCAGATCAATCTTGCGCTACTGTTTCAATCTCTGATGAAATAACTGTATTCGTCCCAAATTGCTTCACTCCAAATTCTGACAATAGGAATGAGTATTTCATACCCTCGGTTCGCGGAAACTCACTCATATTAGACTATGAGTTCAATATCTTCAACAGATGGGGAGACCTAATATTCACAACAACAGATCCTAATGAAGGCTGGATTGGCAATTGTTATGGCGGAGAACTCTTTGTCCCGGACGGTGTTTATGTTTGGCAGCTAAAAATTACTCCAACCAAAGGACTTATCCCCATAGAAAAAACAGGTAACGTTTTAATTATCCGTTAATTTCTAATGAAATAATTATCCAAGTGCTCCATTCAATAATTCATGAACCTTTAGTCATCTATACCTTCTCTCACTGACTGCGAACTATTGGCTGGGCTATCACAGCCGTATTGAAACTGGTTAACTGCGCCTGAGCTTAAGAAGTTCAAAGCTCCCCCGCGGTTAAACTCGATTGGTTAACCTTCGGGTTGAAATAAGTAGGGTTGGCTATAACAAAAAAACCCCCAACTTTCGTTGAGGGTTTTTAATTGTTTCAGCTTATCATTTAAACATATCAATGGATTCATGAACTGCGAGTACACATCGCAATTTGTTTCTTCCGAATCAATCATCAATTTGCAATTCTGAATCTCAATAAGGTGTGACGCTCATCAAGACCAAGTTCATCTCTGTATCGAGATTAACTTTCGTTATTGTGGGTTCGCTATATTTCTTTTTCATACTTCGGACATCTTATTTCTTAATAAATACGCGGTGCGCTTCCGATTGACTGCCACGAACCACACGCACCACATAGATACCCGAAGCTTCAGATAATTCAACTTGATTCATTCCTTCAACGAGACGAATAGACTTAACACATTTGCCAGCGATATCATAAATATCAGCGCGCATTGCTTCGTTGCCATCACCCGACAATTGAACATGAACTTGATCTCCTTCTGTTACATAAACCAAGGTCTCCTTTTGCAATACTTCTTTCGTAGAACCTTGTGCTGCCTCTTCATCTTCCGAAGGATCTTGCAACGCACCTTGCGGAGCCCCTACAATACATAAGTATTGTGTGGGTCCCCAGTTGTAGTTCGTGCCAGTGTAGTTGAACAATGGTGCTGTGTGAACAGCATACGTCTTACCGCTTTGAAGCTGGTTCACCGTTCCAAGGCTCAAGAAGTTTGAAGCAGCGCCTCTGTTAAACTCTATTGGAAGACCTACTGTTTGCAACGTCAATGGGTTTACTTCGGTAAATCTCCAACGCCAGTTGCTTGCTCCACATACCCAAGGGGCACTCGATACAACTGCACCTCTAAAGCGTGGTCCGTTGTTGCAGCTGTTGCTTGCGCTAAGCGTTGTTTGGGGTTCTGCCATAGTGATCACTTGACAAGAGCTGATGCTTGGTACCGTAATTTGCTCGGTGTTACCTGCTCCGTCGGTTAACGTGTAAGTGTTAGAGATTACAACACTGTATGTTGATCCGTATGGAAGACGTGGAGTAACAGTGCTTAGAACGCAGATGTCTGAGTTCTGTGTGCGCGTGAACGTTTGTCCTGCAGCTGGTCCGCTTGTTCCTGTAAACGTGAACGTGTAACTTACGCCTGTTGATCCAGCCCATGTTGCCTTGTAGTATTGGCATAGGCTATAAGGACCTGCTCCGTAGTCACATCCACCGCGTCTCAATGATCTTACGCAGATGCCGTAAGTTCCTGTTGGTTGGCTACTGATATTATTGCGAACACCTACCTTGTAGATTTGTCCAGCAGCTAGTCCAAAGAAGTTCAACGTCTCGTTACCGATACCGTTTACTGCGTTCTCCTGAGCAACTACGTTTCCTGTTCCGTCTTGAAGTTCTATTACGATATCAGTCGTTGCTGTGTTCACTAGGATGCTTATTCCTTCGCTTGTTGCGGTGAACGCATGCCATCGGTCTTCTGTGGTCATGTTGTTACACTGTGGCCAGTTGCTGGTTGACATATTAATAGCAGTTGCTGCTGTCTGTCCAGGAAGTGCAGGCACTGGAGCGAAGTGAAGTACAAAACGATTGTTAAACGTTCCGGCATCGCTCGTGAATGAATACGTTGTCGTGTTGCTTAGTTCTATGTATGCATCGGTTATCTTGTCTTCCAAATATACCAAGTCAGAGAATGTATGCTCCGTACAGTTGATGCTGTACGCACCTGCAGTTGGGATTTGCACGCCTAATTGAAGGGTGTCCTTTGAAAGTGCGTTAGCGATACCGTTGATCGCAACCTTGTTCGTTCCTTCCAAAGAGTACAACTGATGAATGGTGGCAGATGGCATCTCTTTGCTTGAATCGTTGTTGTCATATGCGTTACTCAAGTCTTCGTTCAACACAACCAACGTTTCATCGTGTAATAAGCCGTTAGAGATGTTCAAACGAACAGTGGCCGGCGTTAAGTTCAGCGTGCTTTGTGATCCGTGTGAACGCATCGCATTGGTTGCGGTCATCGTGGTGCTCGTTACACCATTTTTAACTCGAATCCAAACAGATTGGAATGGGGCAATTGTTCCAGTGACTGTAACACCGTTAGTGTTATTGTTGCTTGTCCCTACTCCCATCGTTGCGTTGTAAGTATCGAACAACATCGTTCCGTCAGCAGTCGCCGTGCGGTACCATATCGTTGGTAGCAACGTTGAGGTATTGCCAGTTACAGTGGAGTTGTACAACTGATCCCAATTTAAATGAGATGGGTATGGGTTGGCAATCAAGTTAAAGCCTGGCTTGGTAGTGCCTAAACGTGTTAAGTTGTAGGTGAAATTTCCGTTACCAATGTTGTTTGAGCTGAAGGCATATGTATTTGAGTTCGATGTATTATTCACCCCACGAAAGACATAGCCCTTCGTTTGGCTGAGAACTGTGGCATCATCGTCAATCTCTGTATAAATTCCTGTAGCTTCATTGTATGACCACAATCTATTGGCTCCTTGTGCTGAAAATCCAGCAGAAATAGCACCTGACATGGGAACTCCCGTGTACCAGAAACGTCCGGTTGGGGTTGTGCTTCCTACTCCCAACATCGTGCGCTCTGCGATGTAGGTTCCAGTTCCTGTATTCGAAGTTTCACTTGCCTGAAGCATGGTTGCGCCGTTTTCTAACTTGAAGGTTCCGTTGTTTACTAAGGCGCCTGAAAGAGTAATCTTCTTTGCACTTGAAAGAACATAGCTCGCTCCTGAAGAAACAGAAAGATTAGAAAATGAAATATCGTTCGTCTTCAAAGTACCGCCAACCACAGAACTTTGTCCGCTGAAGGAATGGGTACCCGTTAGATTCAGTGTTCCAACACCATCTTTCACAAACTGAGCATCGGTGCCTGTAAGGGTTCCCGGAAAGGATGAAGTAGTCGATAAATCCAAGGTAATAATTCTTCCTGTTGCGACAGTTAAACCTCCTGAACCCGCTAAGGTCGATGATTTAATCATAATATCGCCTGTACTTGTAGAAGTCGTGGTTAGTCCACCCGATAACGTAACAGCTCCACCATATATAGATATTGGACCGGCAACTGATGCTGCTGTTCCAACTGTAACTGCTGCTGTATTGGTTGATTTACCAATTTGCAATCCGCTACACGATAAATTCAAGTTTGTAATCGGAAAAGTAACAGCTGAATTAAAGCTCGTGCTCTTTGAAACATACTTAAACGTCCCAGACGCTGTAACGTTGCGCTGAGAAGTAAGGCCTCCAATTGGGCTATCACTAAAAATGGAAATATCACCGTTGTTGGTTGTACTTAGGTTTGCATTAAGCGTAACTATTCCGCCATACAAACTTATTGGACCTGCAGCTGAGAGATTTGAGGATATTGTTATGTTGCTCGTATTTTCTAGCGTTGTCGACGAAAGTCCAGAATAATTACCAATTGTTAGACCTCCATAGGTACTGAGATTATTAATCTTAAGACCATTGTAATGACCAGTGTTTATGGTAAAGACATCAGATGAGGTTGTGCCACCAATTGTTAAAGCGCTCTCAAAACTTCCCCCATTAGGAAGTAGGGAAATTAATCCGGATGTGGTAAAACCAATTGTTCCTGATGTCACCGAGGAAACGAATGTAATATCTCCAGAACCCGCGTTAATCGTCCATGAACCATTAGAGGCGATACCGTTTACTCCACCATTACCACTGCCAGCCCAAGCGAAGACATCTCCCCCGTTCGTGGTGACACTATTAAAGAAGTCAAAAGCATTTGCATTGGAACCACCTACAGAAGGACCATCACCTACAGTGAGTCCGTTCCAGGTGTAACTTCCACCATTCGAATTTGACCCTCCCATCCAAACGTGCCCACCATTCGTAGTTACTGGCCCAGCAAATGATACTCCTCCATCGCCATTGTCACCATCATAGTCAGACCAAAGCACAACATTCAACACCCCTGCTCCGGTGGCTGTAATTGGACCCCAAAAGTTCAATCGACCATTGGACTGCATAGTGAGTGTTCCAGATCCTGCTGTTTTAGAAATCGTTGCGGATGCCTCAATATCATTACCTCCGCTAATTCCCTTAATAAAAATATCTCCTTGTGCAGATGAGGTAATGTTTCCTGTTACATCAACATTCCATCCATATACACTGATTGGGCCAGCAACGGTGAATGCTGAATTTACATAGAGGTCAGCTGCGTTTCCAGCCTTTCCAAGTCTAAATGAAGACATCGTATGCGAATTCTGATTGAAAGCAAAGCTGCTTGTATACACTGCATCTCCAAAACTTGATGCATTTGACTCAATTACCACATCGCCTGTGGTTGCAAGTTTCGGCGTATAGCCGTTGAAAGCAAAACGATCGTGTGAGATTGTAATATCAGAGGTACTAGAGGATACCACACCATTTTTCGAACCTAAAAATAAATTTCCAGCAATGTATAAGTATCCGTTCGAGGCACCACCAAATTGTCCCCCATGCAAATTAATTGGACCACCCGCGCTTAGAATATTTGTCTCGGCACGAAATACAATATCGTAATAGTTTGCAACAGAGTTCCCTGTATTTATATCAATTCCACCGCCCGACGGCGCTAAAATATTAAGGATATTGGAAGCTTCAGTTTCAATTCCAAACGCGTCTTGTGATGTGCCAGCACTAAAAGCATTAATTGTTATTGCGTTTATTGCATTACTTGAGGACTGTATGGTAAATGGCAAATTGGCTGTGGTGTTGTAGAATACAATTCCAGAACTAAAAGTAGAACCTGAGGTTTGGCTATACCCGTCGAGCACTATCGAGCCTGATCCGCTGTTGATATTTCCGTTACTGGTTAAATAATAGAAGCCAACACCTGAACCGCCTGTGCCCCCTCCAATCGCACCATTATATGACTTCCCCTTAATTGAAATATTTCCATTCCCTGAATTCAGGTTTGTAGTAACATCAACACGAACTCCTTCAGGATTTACCCCTCCCGATTGTCCCATTGCATAACCAGTTCCGAGTGTGTTTCCACCTCCGAGAGTAATATCTCCGCCATTGGTGGTAATATTTAAGCCATATTCCATTCGAATTCCTCCATTTACTATGGACTCTCCGTCTGTCAAATCATCTGCATTTGAAGAAAATATAACATCTCCTCCAGCGGTTGTGATTGTTGTAGCATTGGTATTAACTATATGAGTCTTTGAAAGCACGCTCAAGCTGTTGCTCGTTGAACCAGTTACGTTGGCACTGAACGTAATTCTATTTGCTTCTAAAGACAAGTTGGCTGAATTCAACTTCGATTGCACAACCGTATTCAAAACGTTGGCTGAGCCTATAGTCGTTTTAATTATACCGTTCTCATAAGTCCATGTAGTTCCTTCCGCATCTCCTCCAGAACTTACAATTGTGAGATTCCCATAGCCAAGAGCGGTCCTATAAATTGCATACTTGTTATTTGCAATTAATAACGGATTGAAGACAGTAGAAGTTTCGTCGTAATTTATACGCACGTTTGAAGAACCTCCCGCAAGTGACGTCAGACCTGTGCTTGTGACATCATATCCACTGAAAAATTTAGCTATACCACCTGTTCCCACAGTTACAGTTGGACTTCCTGAAACTATAATATCTCCTCCTGTGCCAACACCGATAGCTGTATTCTTGGATGACGTCAGTATAACCGCATCTGTGGAGGTACTTGTTGTGCTTACGCTTGAGGCTAGGGTAAGATTGTCTGCCAGAGTTTCAATGCGAATGGTTCCAGACCCGAAAACTCCCGAGTTACTTCCAACAGTTCCAATAGTCAAACCTCCGGAAGCATCTACGACTTGAGTATTACCGAGTAAAGTACCTACTGCTCCACCGGCTAATGTCTGGAAGCTATTTGATGTATTGGTCAACGTAAAAGTACCTGTTCCATTTAACGCCAAACCACCAGCTGTGATAGCTGCCGTTTGAGTCACAGCACCTGATGCTCTGATGGATAAATTATTATTCGTAGCAGTAAGCGCGGTGCTGAATGCTATAGCAGCTCCAGTTACATTCACCGGTCCTGAAATCGAAAGTGCCGCCGCCGAATTAAAAAACATGTTTGTGGTGTTGGTAGCTCTACCAAAATTCAATCCACCCAAGCCATTCGCAAGTTTAAACCACAATAATGATATCTCTTGCCCAAACGAGCCGTCATTCGACTCGATGGTTACAATACCGGTTCCAGTTATCCATGGTCTATCAGTATCGCTAGATGTAACGAAACTCATTAATTCACCTCGAATCGTTGTAGTTCCGCTGCCAGCATTCATGAGCATGTAGTCAAGGTTTAAGATACCAGAACCATTATTATCAGAATCTGCTTCTACCAGGATATTACCCCCAGAAGTCGTTATATCTCTTTGAATAGCACTTGACCCTGATGTGTAGAAACCATTTGAGCCAGAAAGCGTAATGTTGGCTCCCGCCGTTGAAGCAATATCGTCATCGATTTCTAGCAAACCTCCATATACTGCTATTGGGCCAGCTATCGAAAGAGCAGAAGCAATCTCAATATTTGCTGTATTGCTTGGTTTCCCAATTGTAAGACTCGAGGCGCTTTCTGCTAAAACATAATTTGTATTCGCAGGAAAAACTTGAGCCACTGTAAAACTTGATCCGATTGGCTGATAAGTGACAGCCCCTGTCGTTTTTACTCGAATACCATTGTATCCAGCATTTACAAGCCTAGGGTAGTTAAAAACAACGTTCCCCGTCGCTGTCCAACCACTTGCAGGTGAACCCACATACACATTACCCCAACTTGAATGACCAATGCCATAAGCACCTGTGGTACCATTGTCAGCAGTAATTGTTATGTTTCCTGTTTTAGACAAAAGATTTATATGACGGGTTTGACCAGTGCTACCATCGTTGCGATAAAAATTGATAGCACCGGTTGAGTTACTCTGTGTATTGGTTAAATAACCATTCAAAATAAGATTTCCATTCTCAGTTTCAAGGGTAGAGCCCGCGCTAGATCCAAATGTTATTCCTCCAAAATAATCCGTGCCGTTGTTCCCTCCATGAGACTCTCCGTATAGTTCAATATTACCCGTTCCTGTGGTTGCAATATTTCCC
>JBJOON010000056.1:0-10140 GCA_046051235.1 Bacteroidota bacterium | reverse complement strand
TTGATCTATCATTCGTTGAAAGGAATTAAGAACAACCAGGATTGGAGATACATTAAATAATTAAAAGCAAAATAAAATGAAAAAAATTCTATCATTTTTCTCTCTGTTAACGATAGCTGCATGTATCAGCGCACAAACTATTCCCAATGGTGATTTTGAGAACTGGACCAATGGTGATCCGGACTCATGGTCTACATACAACATATTAGCACCATTGATGGGAATCAACACTTTGCCAATTACTCAAGAATCACCAGCGCCTAGCGGAAATTATTATGTCAAAGCAACTTCACACTTCAGTTCATTATCTGGAAGTAATTTTCCCGGCATTTGTTTTTTAGGAAATGCCAATGCGCTCACTGGAACTGGAACTGTTGGAATTCCCTTTACAGAAACTCCTGCCTTTCTGACAGGAATGTTTAAACATGAGATGGTGGCAAGTACAGATTCTATGCTTATCATTTGCCAACTTACTCGTTGGGACGCTGCAACCAATGCACAAATTTTAGTCGGAGGGGCCTTTGTTTTTAACTTCTTAAATTCAGTAAATAACTGGACTCCGTTCTCTTCGCCATTTTTCTATGAAACCACAGATATTCCAGACACATTAACCATCGGAATTGCTTCTATTGGTGCCGATGGGGCAGCTGTTAGCGTTGACAATTTAGGATTTAGTTCGACAGGAAATTCAGTGAATAACATCCCGCTCTCTGAAAACTCTATCGCATTATTTCCAAATCCTGCTAACGAACTAACCTTATTAAATCTCTCTGGAATTGAAGAGCACTTGGCTGAAGGTGTTAAGATTGAAGTTGTTGATCTTACCGGTAGAATTGTAGATACACATTTATCTGTGAGAAATCGCCTATTTCAACTGAACACTTCGAATCTTGACTCTGGAAAATATCTTATTCGGATTTCAAATTCAAAAATGACAATTTGCAAGTCATTAATCAAACAATAAGAAAGTGTATTGCATTAAAAAGGCGGTGAAATTCACCGCCTTTTTTTATTCTACAAATCTTACAAGCTTATGCTGTCTTCGCTGCAAGCGCTGCTTTCACTTTGCCTTCGATTTCTTCCATTAATTCTGGATTGTCATCTAGCAATTGTTTCACCGCATCGCGACCTTGGCCCAATTTAGTTTCTCCGTAAGAGAACCAAGAACCAGCCTTTTTCACAATGGCCAAATCAACACCCATGTCAATCAATTCTCCAACACGGCTAATACCTTGACCATAGATAATGTCGAATTCAGCAGTTCTAAATGGTGGAGCAACTTTGTTCTTCACCACTTTCACCTTCGTGTGATTTCCAATTACATTCTCTCCGTCTTTCAACTGAGTAGAGCGACGAATATCGATACGAATTGAAGCGTAGAATTTAAGTGCATTACCACCTGTTGTTGTTTCAGGGTTACCGAACATTACACCAATCTTCTCACGCAATTGGTTAATGAAGATGCAGCAACATCCTGTCTTGCTAATGGTACCTGTAAGCTTACGTAATGCCTTCGACATTAAACGTGCTTGCACACCAACGTTTGAATCGCCCATCTCTCCTTCAATCTCTGAACGTGGAGTCAATGCAGCCACAGAGTCAATGACAATCAAGTCAATCGCTCCAGAGCGAATAAGATTATCGGCAATCTCTAAACCTTGCTCACCGTTATCCGGCTGAGAGATTAATAGATTTTCTGTATCAACACCCAATGCTTCAGCGTAGAATTTATCGAACGCGTGCTCGGCATCGATGATAGCAGCAATGCCACCCATCTTTTGACATTCCGCAATCGCGTGAATGGCTAAGGTTGTTTTTCCAGAAGACTCCGGACCGTAAATTTCTACGATTCTTCCTTTTGGAAATCCGCCTATACCCAATGCAAGGTCTAGTCCCAATGATCCACTTGGAATGAATTCCATAGATTCCACTGCGGTGTCTCCTAATTTCATTACAGCGCCCTTTCCGTATGTCTTTTCCAACTTATCCATGGTTAATTGGAGAGCCTTCAATTTTTCTTTATTTACTTCTGACATGATTCTTTAATTTTTAAATGTTTGACAAATTTGTTGTGTGATCTTGTAATGTATTTACGACTTGTTCTTTTTTTTCGGATATAGGTCACGTATGATAAAAAACACCAACAGGTACAAGAATGAAAATCCGCAAGCAAAGACCAATGAGTTGTCTTTAGCCGGATTCTCAACTGTTCCTTTATTCTTCATGAAGTGATTGAATAATTCATGAGAAATAAACCAACTTAACCCAAATAAAACTGGAGCTAAACCGAGATAAATGATGTTAAAAATTTTTGTCATAGTTTTTTCGTTTCAACTTAGCGAAATTGCACTAAATTTATTCATACAAAAAGAAAAATATATGCAGTTTATAAGCAAGTTATTCGTAATCGTGTTGATATTGACCACAGGCGTGGTTTCAGCACAGAACAAGAACATCCTGAAGTTGGATATTTCTTCCCCGATCATGCGTACAGCTAATATCTCTTTCGAGCATCAAACGAAAGAAAGATCAAGCTTCGTAATTGGCGCTTTATACCAAGATCAAAGCGACGGTTTTGCAAGCAGCTACATCACTCGTGCGGCTATAACTCCAGAATTCCGTTATTACATGGGACGCTACAACGCACCCGAAGGAATTTACCTTTCCATGTTCGCTCGCTACCAATATATGGAAGCCATCGAGCAGATCTACTTGGGCTACGATCCTATTACTTTCATGAGTATTTACGATTACAACAAACGCAACATCAACACAGGTGGTGTGGGCATGTCATTCGGATACCAGCGCATTTTCCAAGATAAAATTAGTATTGACGTTAACTTCGGAACCATTTGGAACAGTGGCGACAAGCGCATTTCTACCATTGAACCTTATGTAAATGCACCTAACGAAATCTTCCGTCCATACGTTGGATACTTCGTCCGCACTGGAGTTGCTGTAGGATTTTTGTTCTAAGAAATTCTAGAGAAATCGAGTTTATCAAAGTCGGCTTGCCAATGCAATGCCGACTTTGCTTTTTTAGTAGCTTCCTTATACGAGTTATAATAGCTAGAATTCAGAACACTTATAATACCCTTTGCAATTTCCGTTGAAGTAACTTCACTCACCACCTCACCTACCTGATAGTCGTATACAATACATTGTGGCTCAACCAAACGGCTCACAAGCACAGGAACTTCAGCATGAATGTAATCGAACAATTTATTCGGAAGTGAATACGTGTAATTCAAATGCAACGGCTTGTCTAGCGAAACTCCTAGATGAACCCGCTGCGTTAACTTCTTTAATTCAGAATAAGACATACGCGGAAGGACCTTCACTTTTTCTTCCAAATGCAATTCAACAATGCGTCTCTTCATGTTTTCTAAATCCCTTCCGGCTCCAACAATGAGCAATTGAATTCCTTCCAAATATTGAAAGGCTTCCACCAACTCCATGCCTCCGCGGTCAGGATCTATATAGGAACCCTGGAGCAAGACTGTCTTCATTTCGAAGGGCTCTTCTTTCAACGTTTCACCTTCAACAAGAATGGGCATGTTGCGTAGCACGGAAACTTCGCACTTGTATTTCTTCCGATAGATCTCCGCAATACTGCCATTCACGGTTAGAAACAAATCTACCTTTGGAACACAAAGCTTTTCAATAGCTGTCCAAATAGATTTAATCATTGGCCGACCCGTAAGCCCTTCCGCTTCCGTAAAATACTCATGCGAATCGTAAATGATTTTTGTTCCTCGAAATTTCTTAATGAAAACCGCTGGCCACAAGACATCTAAATCGTTCGCCCAAATGACCTCAGTTTTGTGAAAGAGTAAATAGAAGAACATGCGCACATTCAGCATGACGTAAAACAGCGGTCCTTTGCTGAAGAATACACGCAACCGTTTGGTAGAATAATTACGTTGAAGGAAAGTGCTTTCAGACTTTAAAACACCTACTAATTCTACTTCCCACTTCTTATGTTGAAGGGAATCGCAAATCTTACTTACTCGTTGATCGTATGCAAGATCATTCGAGACGAGGACCGCAACTCGCATAGCTTTAAGCCATCATATTGTTTCGGAACTTGCGAAGAACTTCCTTGGTATACAAAGGGAAGTCCGCATTCATCATCCATCCGAAATAACCCGGCTCGCGCGTTAAAACATCAGCCACCTTAACTCCCTTGTGCTTCCCGAATCCGAATACCAAATCGCCTTCTTCGTTGTACTGAAGATTACCAATGAGGTCTGCTCTTTTTCCATAGCTGCTCATGGTTTCTATTTCTTCAATTGAGGTTGGAAGGGCACGCCCCTCGTCTTTGTACTTTTCAAACATACCTTTAAAAACATCGTAGGTAGCTTGTGTATCTATCAACGCCGAGTGCGCGTTCTCTAGGATTCCGCCTGTATAGTATTTGTATGCAGCCGATAAATTCCTTGGCTCAAGCTTATGGAATAGCACTTGCACATCAACTGTGTTTCTTCCATCTAACGTAAATGGAATTCCAACACGAAGAAATTCTTCAGCGAGCAATGGAATATCGAACTTATTGCTGTTGAATCCTGCCAAGTCACAACCTTCTATGAAATCATTCAGCATGGGTGCGCAATCTGAAAACAACGGCGCGTTCTTCACATCGGCGTCGTATATTCCATGAACCATTGAAGATTCAATGGGAATGGGCATTCCAGGATTGATTAAAAACTTGGTGTCTTTAAATTCGGGTAGTGTTTCAGTTGCTCCATCTGGCATAACTTTTACAAAAGCTATTTCTACGATGCGATCTTTTGCAACGTCGGTCCCGGTGGTTTCCAGGTCAAGAAAAACCAACGGTCTCTTTAAATGAAGCATGCCGTATTCTTATTGAACTTTTACTTTGATGTATTGGTATTTCTCGTACTCTACTCTGTTTGTCATTGCATCGTTCTCATACTTCTTACCTTGAACGATATTGATGGGCTTCGCATATTTGAAGTCTACATTTTCTATGTAACCATTTTTAACCAAAGCGTTAGTTAGACTAGTCTTCATATTTTCAGAACGCTCCTTTGAAAGTTCATCATTTGATTTTCCTTTATTCGGTACATTCGATGCGCTTCCTTCTATAGCTATAGTTACAAATGACTTCTGATCTATTACTTTCTGACAATTCAGAACGAAGTCCAAGAATTCGACCTCCGAAGAAGAAAACTCACTTTTACCATACAAGAAATAGTGAGAATATTCAGCATAAGTTGCAGTCTCATCAATTTTTGCTTGAACTGGATTTTTCGGATCAAACTCACTTTTAACAGGATCCTTGACAACCACAGGCTCTTTCTCGATAATTACTATTTCTCGCACATATTCATGTAACTCTCCATCACAAGGAATGTTTAAATCCTCTGATTTAATATTTTCATTCTGATTACTATAGTCTACGTGATAAGTAGCACAAGGCTTAAGTACCGCGAAGAAACTTCCGTTCTCGGAACTTGCATCTACGATTTGAATTTCATTGGTTTTAGCATTAGAAACTTTCACTTTTAATCCTGAAGGCAAGGTGCTATTTTTATTTGACTTAAACAACCCTTTCAAAGCCGCAAGTTGTTCGCGTTCTACTGAAGGTAATTCAACTTCATAAATATCTAAATCGCCTTGTCCACCATCTTTTCTCGAACTGTAAAATGCTCTTTTCCCATCTGAACTAGGTTGAAAGAAAATATCATCATCCACGGTATTAAGTGGATACCCCATGTTAACTGGTGCCATCCAATTTCCGTTTGCATCGCGCTCACAAACAAACAAGTCAAAACCACCCATGGTATTGTGACCCTTGGAAGCAAAATACAAATACTTTCCATCTGCACTCAAAAAGGGTGCATCTTCATCATACTCGGTATTTACATTCGAACCTATGTTTTGTGATATCCCCCAAACTCCATTCTCGCCTTTAACACATTTGTAGATATCTCTGCCTCCTTCTCCTTTTGGACGATCTGAAACGAAATACAACTCACTTCCATTTGCCGATATGGTGCAATGTGTCTCCCAATATTTGGAATTAACATCTGAACCAAGCTTTGCAGGAGTGCTCCATGTTTCACCGATTAATGCAGAAGACAACAATTGACCATCACCCAAACTGTCCTTATAAATAAATAAAGTATTGCCATCTGGTGAGACGGAAATTGTTGCATCGTGGTCATCTGAGTTCAAATTCAATAATTCCGGAATCACCCAATCTCCATTTTTATTTTTAAAAACAACGTAGATATCGTCTCTATACTTATCTGTTACAAAATCTTTGATATTGGCATTGGTTGAATCTGGGCGCAACCTTCTACTTGTAAAGAACATACTATTCTCATTAAAAGTAACAACTGGGCTAAAATCTGCAAACTTCGAATTTACCGTTGCACCTAAATTTTTTATTTTATACTCTCTAGGACTCTCCATTTGCTTCTTTGCTTCCACATTAGCAGCAAGGGCATAATCTATCGCACCGACTAATTTGTGATTTTTTGAAGCTGTTTCTTTCAATTTTAAAAGACTTTCTGTCGATTTATCAAATTGTAGATTTAGGTGCTGCGCAATAGCCAAATAGTACAAAGTTTCAAGTGGAGCATTTTTTTCCCTTGGGTCATAGGCATCATATCCGGAATTGAATCGAGCCATTGACGCTATTTCAAGATATTTGAGAGCCTGAGTTTTCTCTGTTTCCGTATTGAGAAGACAATATCCCAATTTGTAATTCACGTTCATATTCCCAGGGTCCATAGCCAAAACCTCTCGCCACTCCTGAACAGCCTTCACCCAAAGTTTTTCCTCCATCAATTTGTTCGCTTCATTAAAGGCCGCAATGAATTCTGGATTAGCCAACTTTGGTGTGGCCATAGAATTACACACTGTAACCAATGCGATCAATAAACAAGAAAATAAACGAGTTTTCATAGATTTTGTATTTACAAATTATATTTCACGATTAATATCCCAATCTTCTAGATAGTCCGCAACTCGACGAACAAAACGTCCACCTAAAGCTCCATCAACTATTCTGTGATCGTAAGAGTGTGATAAGAACATCATATGACGAACAGCAATCGCATCTCCTTGTGGCGTTTCAATAACCGCAGGCTTCTTGCGAATTGCGCCAACAGCCAAAATAGCTACTTGTGGTTGATTAATGATAGGTGTGCCCATCACGTTTCCAAATGAACCAACATTGGTGAGCGTGTATGTTCCTCCTTGAATTTCATCCGGAGTTAACTTATTCGCTCTTGCACGATCTGCCAAATCGTTCACCTTCTTGGCAATGCCCATCAAATTCAATTGGTCTGCATTTTTGATAACAGGAACAATCAAGTTTCCAGTTGGAAGTGCAGCTGCCATACCAATGTTAATGTCGCCACGCATAATAATGTTGTTTCCATCTACACTTGCGTTCACTCCCGGGAAATCACGAATTGCTTTCGCTACAGCCTCGATAAATATCGGAGTAAATGTCAACTTCGTTTTTGCATTGGCTTCGAATTGCTTCTTGACCTTATTTCTCCACATCACCACATTGGTCAAATCAGCCTCAACGTATGATGTTACGTGCGGAGAAACTTGTGTACTCATTACCATGTGATCAGCAATGATTCTGCGCATGCGATCCATCTCTACAATCTCGTCGTTCGGACCAACGGTAATAGTAGGGACTTTGACACGAGGGGCTTCAACCGCCAATGCTGTCGCAACAACAGGTGCAGTAACAGTTGGTGCCGCAGGCGTTGCAACAGTTTTACTTCCTCTGTTGGAAATGTATCCCAATAAATCTTCCTTGGTCACGCGTCCGTTTTGACCGGTACCTGAGATACTGTCTAATTCGGCTTGTGAAATATTTTCTTGCTTGGCA
Source organism: Bacteroidota bacterium (assembly GCA_046051235.1). GTDB lineage: Bacteria > Bacteroidota > Bacteroidia > Flavobacteriales_D > Sanyastnellaceae > CAIZGX01. Next base: position 2,258 of record JBJOON010000056.1, on the reverse strand, counting down.
ATATTCTTTACTAACGGACTATAAAATCTATCTGAAGAAGAAACAACGGCAGTTCCAGAAGGAGCTGCAACGGGAGCAGATGATGCAGCAGGAATTTCCGCAGCAGCAGCAGGAACCGCAACGGCAACTGATGCCGGTGCACTTGCACTATCCCCTGTTTCAATAATCGCAATCACATGTCCAACTTGAACAGTATCACCCACATTCACACGACATGCCACTAGGATTCCGTCTTCCGGAGAAGGGACTTCGCTATTCACTTTATCAGTTGCAATTTCCACCAAAGGCTCATCAGCAGTAACACGGTCACCTTCTTTTTTTAACCAACTCAAAATAGACGCCTCTGCGACACTCTCACCCATTTTGGGTAACCTCAATTCAATTGTTGCCATTTTAATAAATTTCGCAACGAATTTAAGAAAAATAAAGGACTTGTCCTAATACTCAATTTTTAGCCTTTCAAGATCGCTGAATACCGCCTTCGATGAATTAGAAAAAACATCCAAAATCCAATAAAGACAAGGCCTTGCTGAAGTTCAAGCATGCTTTCAAAAATGAAATGAAAAGACACACCTAAAACGAAAACCAAAAAAAACAAGTCATTCATCTCCCAAGCGCGTCTCAATCCTGCAAGCAACAAGAACAATAACGTTAGTAATCCCAACCATCCCCATTCGACTAAAATTTGTAGATAAGCATTGTGAGCAGGATGCGAATGTTCCGCCGCGAAGTTTGCTCCTTTCAAAAGATACCGTTCGTTGAAATGCGACTTCCAATTTCCTGTTCCAACGCCCAACGGATATTCTTTTCCAATTTCCCAAGCCGTCTGCCAACTCACGATACGTTCAGTCGTGCTCGCAACCTTCTCCTCCTTCGTTGTGGTTGAAATAGCTTTCGAATTCTCAACTGCCTCTTTCGCTCTTCCCGAAATGGGCGAAAAGCTAAGGAACAACAAGAAAAATGAAATTAGTGAAGAAGCAATCACCACAATGGCCTTCCCTCTATCCTTTCCATTTCGAAAAACATAAAAGGCAAATATTGCATAGAATAAAAACAAGGCTAAGAAACCCGCGCGAGAAGCCATGAATGCGGTTTCCAGCGAAAATAACACAATACCTAACAACAATAAATTCGACTTTCTTCTATTTGTTGAATCGAGAAACTCCCCGGCTAAAAACACAATGGAAAGCAAATAGAAAAATCCTAAATAAGTCGGATGAAATGTCCACGAAAGTCTTCCATAAACAAACTCTTCCCACAATCCGGTTTCGAAAAAACCTATGATTGCATGCACATGACAAATCAGCGCGAAGAAAACACATCCGCTTACTAACGCCCATTGAAACCGCTTCAATGAATCAAGAATGGAATTCGATGTGAATAAAAACAAAAGTGGAAACGCAAGGTACGAAATCTTCGTTTCAATTTCAGAAAGAGCCGACTTCTGGTTCCACTCGTTCCAAATTCCAGAAAGCAGCAACGCAGCAAAAATACCATACATAACGAAGGCCCAAGGGTTAAAGCTAGACCACTCGATTTTTCTTACACCCGAAAAAACTTGAATGACCATGGTTAAAAAAGCCAAGGCAAAAAAAACAGTAACGCCTTTCGAATAGACACTCATACAGAAAACACCCCCAGCCATGAACCACTCGTGAATGTTGTATTTCGTAATAGACCAATTCATGCTTTGCGCTTCATTTTCAAATGCGGAATATCGTCTTCCAGATACATTTCGCCTTCTTCAACAAACCCCAATTCGTTGTAAAACTTCAACAAATATTGCTGTGCTGAAATGGTTATGATTTGCTTTCCCCAAAGACTTTCACATTGTTGAATACACTCTTCCACAAGCACCTTACCCAATCCTGTCCTTCTAGAGAGAAGCGAAGTACAAACCCTGCCAATGCTGATTTCATGATAAGAAATTCCTGCAGGAAGCAATCGAGCTGTTGCATGAATTTCGCCTTGATCATCTTCTGCCCATACCCACAATGATTGAAGATCCTTTCCGTCTAAATCTTGATAGGCACAATTCTGCTCCACCACAAAAACATCGGAACGCAAAGCCAAAATGCGGTACATTTTTTCAGCGGGAATTTCGGCGAAAGGAGCAGTGTAAAATTTCACACTTCGAAAATAAGACAATTGCGCTAGAATGTCTTGTGCTATAATTGAACAAATTCAACGAACTTCGCGGCATGAATGTATTATCAGTTGAAAATGTGTCGAAGGCCTTCGGTATTCGCGAGTTGTTT
>JBJOON010000055.1:0-10156 GCA_046051235.1 Bacteroidota bacterium | reverse complement strand
ACCCCATACGGCGTGGCTTATTACAAATTCTTTTTCACTTGCAGGAGCCACAGGTGCGGTAGTGACTTTTCAACAACAATTCAGAAATTACAGCTCAACGGTAAAGGTTCAGTACTCAATTAACAGTGGCACAAGTTGGGTGGATTTATTTACACAATCCAATTTTCCTGGAGCAACTTCCGAATGGAAATCAGCAACCTTTCCAGCAACTGCTATTGGTCAGAGCGATGTTAGACTTCGCTTTCTATTCAGCGGAACCTATTACCATTGGGCTATTGATGACATAACAATATACCGTCCAAGTATCAACAATCTTTCTATCAATAGTGTTCGTTACACAACTTTTGGGAACACCTCGCCCGTTCCTCCGAACGACTTTCATGATTTGCCTTACGATCGTTATCCCAAAACAATGATAGTCCCTTTCAAATTCAGTGCTAAAGCTACGAATATTGGCAGTGCTACTCAAACCGGTTGCAATTTTAACACTCGAGTACTAAATTCCTCAAACGCAGCGCTTTACAATCAAACTACAAGTAATTCAAGCATTCTTGCTGGAGCCACAAAAACTTTTACTCTCACCCCAAATTACACACCTTCCACAACAACGGGCTATTACAGAGTTGCTTTTCAAGTAAATCAAGCCCAAACAGACGAGGTTCCTTTAAACAATAGAGATACGCTTGATTTCTTTATCACCGATTATCAATACGCCAGGGATGAGGGGCCAATGGAAGATGAATTTGTGCCCAACAGCCTTTATGCCGGACAGACGTATCAGGTCGGGAATATTTTTGAAGGAAGTTCCAACACAGTGAAATGCGCTTCAGTGGCTGTTGCTGTTGGCCCAGGTACCAGCGTGGGAACCACTATTCAAGCTAAAATCTATAAAAATGATTTTACAGATCTTCAAGCAACGTCAGAAGTTTATTCTGTTAACGCTTGGGACATTAACTCAGTCGGACAACAGAAACTTATTACCCTGAAACTTCCAAACGCTCTTCAATTGTACGCCGACAGTGTTTACATTGTGATGGTTGGCAATACAGTTGGTTCTCAAGCATTCCGTGTTTGTCGCAGTGGTGAAGCAATTGAGCAAACTTGTTTCGTAAGATACCCTGAAAACAATGGGTTGTTTTTTTTAACAAAAATGCCAGTAGTCCGAATGAATATTTTCACGGATTCTCAAACTCCCGGATGTACCAACCCACTTGCAAACAACTATTTACCAACAGCAAACATTGACGATGGCTCTTGCGACATTCCTGGTTGTATTTTTCAATTGTATTCGAACTTTAACCCCAATGCCACATGGTACGACGGGTCCTGTGTTTTAGATGGATGCACTATTTCAACAGCTTGCAATTATTCACCACTTGCAACAGTGAACAACGGCTCGTGCATAATGCCCACAATTTATTACGCAGACTCGGACCAAGACTCATACGGAAGTCCTGGTTCTTCTATTTCAGCATGCTCACAGCCAACTGGATATGTAACGAATTTTTTGGACTGCAACGACAATAATAATTCTATCAAGCCAGGAGCTGCAGAACTTTGCAACCTTATAGATGATAACTGTAATGGACAAATAGATGAAGGCTTAGCGTTTGCAAATTATTACTTCGATGCAGATACGGACGGATATGGAAATCCGCTCATTAGTGTAAATGCATGTGCCCTCCAAATAGGTTACGTGAGCAATAACTCTGATTGCAACGATAATAACAATTCTATTAATCCTGGTGCTGCAGAACTCTGTAACCTTATTGACGATAATTGTAATGGGCAATTAAGTGAAGGCCTCGTGTTTGTAAATTATTACATTGACTCAGATTCAGACGGATTTGGCGCAGGCTCTGGAATAAATTCATGTGCACCACCAGTTGGTTTGTACGTTACAGACAACTCCGATTGTAACAATAACAACTCTGCTGTTAAACCAAGTGCAAACGAAATTTGCAACTCCATTGATGATAACTGCAATAATGCCATTGACGAGGGGTTAGTATTTTCTAATTATTTTCTAGATGCCGATTTAGACGGGTATTACATTTCAATCACAAGTGCCTGCGGACCTCCTGGTACAAATTATACTTCAACAAGCACGACTCTTGGAGATTGTAATGATTTAAATTTCAATATTAATGCAGGAGCACTTGAGATCTGTGGAAATTCAATCGATGAAAACTGCGATTTAATCGATCCCATATGTATAATTAATGGGTGCACAAATCCCATCGCTCAAAACTATAATCCACAAGCCAATCAAGAGAATGGCACTTGTATCATATCAGGGTGTACAGACATAAATGCAGCAAATTTTAATCCAGTTGCCAATGCTAACGACAATTCGTGTTTATATCCTGGATGTACAGACCCGTTCGCGAATAATTTCAACCCCGCAGCAAATACAGATGATTTCAGTTGCGAATATTTAACACCAACTATTTCAGTATCGGAATTAACTCTTTGCGAGAATCAGAACTTCATTCTTTACAATCAAACACAATTTTCCGATTTGGTCAGTTGTTGGGTATCATTTGGAGATGGTTCTATTGAAAACAGTTGTCAACAAACTTATACTCATCAGTATGCAAATGCAGGTGAATACGTGATTCAGTTTATTTATTTTCAAGGCAATACTTATTCCATTGCAAGCACCGATACTATAACAGTAAACCCGAATCCTACTAATCTTTCAGTTGGTTTAGATTTTCCCAATGTATTTTCTTCAACAAACAACCCCAATTACACCATCGAATGGTTATTTAACGGTATTTCACTTCAGAATTACCAAGAAATACTAAATGGGGCGGAAATGTTGTTAAGTGACGGATATTACCAAGCAAAATTCAAAAATGAATTTGGATGCCAAGCCTTATCCGACTCAATTTATTACTTGTTACCTTCCTTCGAATATAACCAAGAAAATCCATGTGAAATTAGCCCGATTGTCTTTGAAAACACAACACAGTCTGATCAAGAAATTGAATGCTATTTTATAAATTCACAGGAGCCTGGTTTATTTTTACCTTCACCATATAATTACACTTTGGAACCTCTAGAAACGATAACAGTTTCTTTGTTTTGTTCTTTCTTAGGCAATAATTACTACTCTTTGAGCCATTCAATAATTGAATCAAACAATACCCCGAATGCACCTGAACTAATTCACCAGAGCCAAACAATTGAAGCATTAAATATGAATGAAAATTCTATTCAATGGTTTCTGTCTGGAATTCCTTTGAACTTAAACCCCAATGATTCAATTATAAGCACCTTTTTGAACAACGAATATCAAAGCGGAACCTTCTCAGCAGTGTATACGAATGAATTTGGATGCAATTCAGATACTGCCTCAATTTTTATTATTGATATTAATGTCAATTCTGATTTGAGTGAAGGTTGTTATCCAGTTACTGCCACGATCATTAACGAAACCACACAAAGCGAAGGAATTCAATGTGAGATAATGCTTAATGGGGCAGATTACCTTCCTTTTAATGATAGTGTTCAATATACATTTCAAGAGCCTGGGATTTTCCAACCACAAGTCCATTGCTACTCAGGAATCCATTCAGCATCATATACAATGGCTCCAATAACTATATTCGGTCATCCTGAAACTCCGACGCTAACTTCATCTAATGGTCAAGTGAACATAACGAACAATAATGCGGGAAATTCAGTTGGTTGGTACTTGGATGGAATCGATTTAGAACTTTCAACAAACTCAATAAGTACATTTTTTAATGGAATTTACGATAACGGATATTATTCTGCTTCGTTCACCGACATACACGGATGTTCGGCTACAAGCGAGCCCCTTTTAGTTATTCAACCTCGATACGAATTAATCTCTGGTGCAGTATGCGCTCCTGTAACAGCAGTTCTTTCAAATACCACAGACCCTGTAGACGGCATGACATGTGTAATTAACGATGGGCTCGGAGGGCAGAATATTCCTTTTAATTTATCTGTTGATTTAACATACATCGATGCAGGAAGCTTCGCTCCTGAAATGACTTGCTCTGTTGGCAGCGCTTTCGGCACCTACACAGATACAATCATCCAAGTTTATCCAAACCCTGTTCCATCGAGTCTTAACTACAGCAATGGTTTAATCACTGCAACAGATTTACCAGCCTCGAGTTCTATTTCCTGGACCCTAAACGGCAATGCGTTAAATTTGAATACAAACCCGCTCAACATTGGCCCGAGCCAGATAAGCGGTTATTTCTATGGTACTATCACCAATGAGTTTGGTTGTACTTCGAACACCGATAGCCTATTGCAAATATTCCCTTCTTTCAACCTCAGTCAAACCCAAGGTTGTGGTCCTTTGAGTATTCAAGCTAACAACACAACTCCTTCATTTAACGGAATGACCTGCGTGATTCAATCCAATGGAATTGATTACCCCATTGGCAACTTCATTCCATTGAACTATTCAGCCGAAGGAGATTACAGCACTTCATTAAGCTGTTCTCTTGACGGTTCAATTTTCACAGCAACAGGCCCAACGGTAACAGTATTTCCAAATGCACCTACACCGGTATTATCGTGGGCATACGGCGCTGTCTTATGCTCGAACTGCACTGGACTTTCAACCCAATATTTCTTGGACGATATTGCATTTACACAAGGTTCATCGGCTGTAAGCACGCTACAAAATGGAGTCTACCAAAATGGATATTATACCGCACAATCTTCTTCGGCTCAAGGTTGTTTATCTTCTATTTCCTTGCCTGTTCTAGTTGTGCAACCCGCATTAAATTTCACACCTAGTGAAGGCTGTGCACCGCTTCAATCAACTTTTGTAAACTCCACTGATTTCGTTGAAGGACTTTCTTGCGAACTCTTTTTAGGTAACGGAAATGGAAACATTCCCCTATCCTATTTGGAAGCCTACAATTACAGTTACTCCAATCCAAATACCTACTCGCCTTATCTTTCATGCTATGTAGGAAACACTGTTGCCAACAGTCCTTCTGCTTCCCTAGTCGTAAATGGAGGAACAATTCCTGAACTAATCTTCGACGCTGGCTTTGTTACTTGTATGAACTGCGCTAATCAGGACAACATTACATGGATTATCGATGGAACATTAACGATTGATTCTATTTCGAATGTGCCAGATTCCCTGGGAACTTTCTTCTCCTGCGACTACATAAACCAATTCGGTTGTTCAGCAAATTCCTTTATTGTATCTGTGATAGAAGAAAACGTTCCATCATTTAACCTATTCCCTAACCCAGTAAGAGATCTGCTGAGTATATCGGGACTTGCACAGACGAGCACCCTTGAGATTCGCGACGCCCAAGGCAGATTGGTGTTTAAAGAACTTGGAAGGGGAACCGCTAGAACAATAAACACTTCTGAATTCTCAAATGGATTCTATACAATTACAGAAACTTCAACTAAAATATTCCGAAGTGGCACGCTTTTAGTAAACCACTAGCGACTTTGAAAATTCTTACCGATATTTGAAAACTAACAATCAATAATATGAAAATCAATTTTACCCTTTTTGCTGCAGTGGCCTTCTTCTTAGGTCTTGCTGGATGTGCTGAAGCGCAGCCTGGAAAAATCACAACTTTCGGAGCTCCAATGTTGACTCCAAACGAAACGGAACACAATTACGGTCAAGTCAAAAAAGGTTCTGATGGAAATTGCACTTTCGAATTATCAAATACAGGTGATCAAAATCTTATCATTAGTTCTTGCCAAGGTTCTTGCGGATGTACCACACCAAAGTGTGATCCTAACACGACAATCGAACCTGGAAAAAGCCAAACAATCACGGTTCATTACGATACAAACAGAATGGGGCCTTTTACAAAAACCGTTATGGTTAACTGGAACAATCCAGAGGCAAAACCAACCGTGCTAACGATTAAAGGTGAAGTCATCGAATAATTTAAAATAACACTAAAACATGAAAAAAGTAATTTTCTCTCTTGCTCTTGCAATCGGATTTGGAATCGCTGCAAATGCACAAACTCAATTAGTAACAGGACCAGCAATCACTGTTGACAAAGAAGTTCACGATTATGGAACAGTTGCTTTCGGTGGAAACGGTGCTTGTGAATTCAAAGTAACCAACTCTGGAACTGAGCCATTGACTTTGAGTAAATGCAAAGGATCTTGCGGATGTACAGTTCCAACTTGCGACACAACTCCAATCTTACCAGGTGGTTCGTCTATCATTCAAGTGAAATATGATACAAAACGCCCAGGTCCAATCAACAAATCTGTAACTATCAACTCTAACGCAGTAAACGAGCCTGTTAAAGTTGTTCGTATCAAAGGAAACGTTGAGCCAGATCCAAACGCTCCAGCTCCAGGAACTCCAGGTGGTGCTCCAGTGAAAGAGCAAGGTGGTGCTCCAAACAACTAAGAATCTATTCTAATAAAAAAGGGTCTGAAATTCAGACCCTTTTTTTATTCCTTCTAATCGCCTATTTCCATCGAGCAATTACAGTCTCATTTCCTTTGGTGACATCGTCGATATTCGCAACAATCTCTGTTCCCAGCGGGAAGTATAAATCCACGCGACTTCCGAACTTAATAAATCCAAATTGATCATTGGTATTCAACTTATCCCCAGCATTCACATACCACACAATTCTGCGTGCTACTGCACCAGCTACCTGACGTAACAAAACATCTTTTCCGGGTGCATGCTCGACTACAACTGTCGTGCGCTCATTCTCAGTGCTGCTCTTTGGATGCCAAGCCACCAAAAACAATCCAGGATGATATTTGAAGTACTTCACTTCACCAGAACAGGGGGTCCAATTCGCATGAACATTCAACGGCGACATAAAAATCGAAACCTGAATTCTTTTTCCCTGAAAATATTCTGGCTCTTCAACTTCTTCAATAACCACAACCTTTCCATCACATGGAGCAACCAATTCATTCTCGTTTGCACGATTCACGCGATGTGGAAGACGGAAAAATTGCAAAAAAAGCAAGAACACAATTCCACATGCAATGGCTGTCAAAATCCATATCAATGCAGCGTCAAACAACAAAAAAGCGCCGCCCACAAGTATGGTAGAAATCAATAATGTTCCACCTAAAATTTTAAAACCCTCTTTGTGTATCGTCATATTAAAACAAAATCAAATAAATAACAACTAGCGGCAATGCTATTAGCAATCCGTCGAAACGATCCAAGACTCCACCATGGCCTGGCAACAATTTCCCTGAATCCTTTACCCCCTTAATGCGCTTGATTTGAGATTCGATTAAATCTCCAATATTCGCAAAGACTGCAACAATTGCAGCGATAGCAACCCATTCCATTTGACCGAATGAATTCGGCATCAATGAATACAGAAAATACCCCGAAAGAATAGCACTTGCCATTCCTCCGAATAAACCTTCCCAAGTCTTTTTAGGAGAAACCGCCTCAAGTAACTTATGCTTACCGAAAAACTTACCAATCAAATAGGCGCCGGTATCGTTAGCCCACAAGATTAAGAAAAATCCAAATGGGAGTCGCGCATCAAATTCACCGTTAATCTTGCTTAAAAAAACAAGTAGTGCAAAGGGTACAACGGTGTAGATAAAACCCATTAAAATAGTAGAGGTATCAAGGATAAAACTTGCGCTCACTTTCATCATTTCAAACGAAAGAAACAACAACCATAAAACAGGTACAACAAGCATCCAGCGCCAGTCTGTTCCATATACCATGGTTGAAGCAGCAGTTAAATAAAGTAAAGTCGCTAATCCTAAACCTGCTCTTCTTTGAAAGCGCTTCATCTGAGGATTAACCAGTCGAACAAATTCTTGAAAACCCTTGGCCGCGAAAAATCCAAACAACAATGTAAATGGCAAAAGCCCTGCAAATGCAGAGCCTACTACCACCAGACTAAAAACAAGTCCGACTATTGTTCTTAACAATAAATTGCTCACGCCTAACTCTCCTCTGTTGCTGGGGTTTCATTTGAATCAACAGGATTTTCATCTTGAGACTCTTCAGTCACCGAAGTTGAAGTTTCTGCTGTCTCAATCACTGGTGCACTCGCTGCATCTGCTCTGTCCTTTTGAATCTGAGCTGTTGTTTCAGCCTCGTCTATTTGGGTTTGACGGTCAATGTATGGTCTAACACCAAGAACTCGCTCAAGATCTTCCTTGAAGATAACTTCCTTATCCAATAGCAATTGCGCCAACTCTTCTAATTTTTCACGGTTCTCTGTAAGCAAATGAAGCGCACGCTGGTAAGCAGCCTCAACCAATTTGCTCACCTCTTCGTCCATGGTTCGAGCAGTTACATCGCTATACGGCTTTGTAAACTGATTCTCGCCAGAAGAGTCATAATAACTCAAGTTACCAATACGGTCATTCAATCCGTAAATTCCCACCATGGCGTAAGCCTGCTTCGTTACTTTTTCCAAATCGGAAAGAGCACCGGTTGAAATTTTTCCAAAGATCACTTGCTCCGCTGCACGTCCACCAAGGGTTGCACACATCTCATCTAAAATCTGATCCGTGGTTGTAATTTGTCTTTCCTCTGGTAAATACCAAGCAGCTCCCAATGATCTTCCTCTAGGCACAATGGTCACCTTCACCAACGGGGAAGCGTATTCCAACAACCAAGAAGTTACCGCGTGACCCGCTTCGTGGAAAGCAATTGCGCGTTTTTCATTCGGAGTAATAATTTTATTCTTCTTCTCAAGCCCGCCAATAATACGGTCTACAGCTGCTAAGAAATCTTTTTGTTCTACAGTTGCTGCCCCATGACGTGCAGCAATCAATGCTGCCTCGTTACAAATGTTTGCAATATCTGCTCCAGAGAAACCTGGTGTTTGACGAGCCAAGAAATCTACATCAACCGCGGGATCAGTCTTCACATTTTTCAAATGAACATTGAAGATTTGAACACGCTCCTTCATATCAGGCATGTCTACATAAATCTGACGGTCAAAACGACCTGCTCTCATTAATGCCTTATCTAGAATATCAGCACGATTCGTTGCTGCAAGAATAATAATTCCTGAATTCGTTCCGAATCCATCCATTTCAGTCAACAACTGATTCAGCGTGTTCTCACGCTCGTCGTTACTTCCGAAATTCACATTCTTACTTCTTGCACGTCCAATAGCATCAATCTCGTCAATGAAGATGATTGCTGGTGCTTTTTCTTTTGCCTGACGGAATAAATCACGCACACGGCTCGCTCCAACTCCAACAAACATTTCCACAAAATCAGAACCCGACAAAGAGAAGAAAGGAACCTGCGCTTCACCAGCAACAGCTTTCGCTAACAACGTCTTTCCAGTTCCCGGAGGGCCAACAAGCAATGCTCCTTTCGGAATCTTTGCTCCTAACTCAGTATATTTTTTCGGATGCTTCAAGAAATCTACGATTTCTTCAACCTCTTCCTTAGCTCCTTCCAATCCTGCTACATCAGCGAAAGTCACATTCGTTCCTTTCCCTTTTTCAAATAATTGCGCTTTGCTTTTTCCAATGTTGAAAATCTGACCGCCACCACCGCCACCACCACCGCCCATGCGACGCATGATGAAGGTCCAAGCTGCGATCATTACTCCTAGAGCAATTAACCACCACAACAAACTCTGAGCGGTTTCATTTGGCGGTTGGAATTTCACTTCGAAATTGTGAACGGGACCTAAAGCATGCAGTTCATCAATGAAATGCTCGCTCGGAGGAATGTTGAACCAGAAATCACTTCCCTGACGCGTGCCCATTACGCCCTTTTGTTCGGGGTACTGGCCCTTCAGATTCGCCTTTCCAAGTGAATCTAAATAAACCTTACCGGTAGAACCGTTGTATTCAACACGAGCTATATAATTGCTTTCAGCCCAAGATTTCACTTGAGCGTAATTCGCCTCCGATCCATCTGAACTTCCGTTAAAGATCATTAGTCCAATTAACACGATTGCAATAACCGCGTAGATCCAATAAAAACTGAAACCACCTTTCATTGGATTATTCGGACCACCTGGCTTTTTAGTATTCTGATTACTCATCTTTTGACTTTGCTATTTTCTTTGTTACCACCTTTGGTTTTGGTTCAGCCTTAGGCTTCGCCGCAGCTTTCGCCTTTGGCTCTGCTTTCACTTTTGGTTCAGCCTTAGGCTTTGCAGCTGCCTTAGGCTTCGCCGCAGCTTTCGCC
>JBJOON010000054.1:0-10207 GCA_046051235.1 Bacteroidota bacterium | reverse complement strand
TAATTCTCAAGTCCTTGTCCGGTTGGAAATAAAAATGGGGCAGGTGCTTTTTCAAAAACTTTCTGCCACTCTTCTTCAACCTTTTCTTTGTTGTATCTGAAATCGTTCTTCGGCATTTCAGTATATAAATTTCTCTTTGCGCCTTCTTCATCCACTCCTGAAATTCCAACACGAATGGTCAATACATTTTTTTCGGTTGGAAGGAAAAGGAATTGAAACGCTTGAATCATTTCAAGTTCAATTTTGGTTTCTCCTTTTTCATTCACACTCTTCGAACGTTGCATCAATTGGTCATTCGCAACGAAGGGCTGAGAAAATACTGCGTAGAAATAGGTATGTTGTTCAGTAGCCCACGCTTCAGAAACACGGTAACCGCTAATAGCAGTATCGCCGTAAAAATGCAAATCGTAATACAAGAGTTTGTCTCTGTGCATGAAGTCTAAAAACAACAAACACGAATCGCCCGGTTGCATTTTGTATTCATGCATTCCCGCATGGGTAGAGGCAGTCATGCGCGCATCAATGCCATAGTCGCTCAAGCGAACACCGTAAAATCCTGGACTTCCAACTTCCATGTTGTGTGCAAATCGAGAAGCAATCGCATCGCGCCAAAGTGGTTTGTCCTTCGTATGTCCATTCGTTGGCATGAACAAGATATCGCCGTAATCAGACACTCCCGTTCCTTGCAAATGCGTGTGCGTGAATCCGTAAATGATGTTGTCGCTGTAATGATAACCACCACATCCGTCCCATCCTTCGAGTCGAGTATCTGGACTTAACTGCACCATTCCAAAAGGAGCCGTTGCTCCAGGAAAAGTATGTCCATGTCCACCAGTCCCCGTAAATACATTCACATTGAATTTTTTATTAACGCCTTCATTAACCGCAACATTGGGAACCTTAACCGAATGACTGGTAGGGGTATTTGAGAAAGGTGCATCGTCATAGGCTTCCACATCTTCATTTGGCGGGATGCGCGCACAGACGCATGATCCAAGTGTTATACTGGAAAGGAGAAATGCTGAAAGGTAAACGTGTATTTTTTTCATGGTGCGGTAGAAGGTGAAACGCAAACCGGACAGTTCATTCGATCGTGAACGCCGAAGTGAAGTACTTGTGGTTTCGCTATTTTTATTTGAGTGAGGTAAATTTCTTTTTGTTCTGGAGTCAGCGCGAGCTCTACATTCAAGTCACGCTCATCGCGAAGTTTTTTGATGAATTCAGATCGCATGTTCAGATCCTTCAGGCGCTCTTCTTCATTTACGCTCTGCTGTTCCGCGACGATGCTCATGATTTTTTTCTGTTCTTCAATAAGCCCATGATAGTGCATGTATATTGAAGGGATAAGAAGATCTTGTTTTTCTGAAAAGTTCAATTTCGCGCGCATCGATTTTATTTTCGCTTGATCTTGAACAGGAAGTACGCTTATGTCAACGCTATCTCTCATCATCGGTTGTGCAGATGAAGTCAAGGCAGTCAAACAAAGCAAAAGCGCAAGGAAGAAGCGAATCATATTTCAAAAATAGGACAGAAGCAAAGATGTACTACATTTGTATCGCATTTGGTCAATGAAGAAGTTCATTGTGAAAAGGGAATCGCGCGAAAATCGCGAACTGTGCCCGCAGCTGTAAAGCTCTCATTCGATAGAATGAAAACGATTGCCACTCAAAGCCACTGTGAAAACGGGAAGGCGCGCAACCGAGAGATAAGTCAGAAGACCTGCCAAGTGTTTTAACCCCATCATCGCTCGGGGCCAAGCGAGAACAGGACTATGAATAAAAAACTTTGTGCTGCTTTATTATTGCTGTTGCCGGCCTTCGCGTTTTCGCAAGACTCAGTGCCGCATGTCCAGATTATGCCTCTGGAAATTATTTCGGAACGAAGTCTGAAAGCCGATAAGCTACACGCGGTCGATTCGTTATTGCTCGAGAATTGTTCTTCATTGGATATTGCTTCAACCTTGCAACGTTCGGGAATTGGATTGGTCAATTCATACGGTGCGCCTGGGTCTATTGCGTCCTTTCGCCTTGGAGGTATGAGTTCCAATTATGTAACCGTTGAATTAAATGGTGCCGTAGTAAATTCTCCGACTTTAGGAATGGCAGATCTTTCACTCATCCCTTCCTTCTTCATTCAGTCAGCGTCTATTGGTGAGCGCAATTTTAGCGCCTTTCAACGAAACGTTGGTATTGCAGCAACCCTCCGTTTGGACTCTAAAGCCGCAACAAGAGATGAGGTGTTGCTTGAGACTTCAGCCAGTTCACTTCGAAATATATTCACAGGAATTTCAGTGGCTAAGAAATCCGATCGTTTAAGTTGGAATATCCGTGCGTTTCAGGCAAAGAACGAAAATAACTTTGCCTATCGCGACATTCATCAATGGGAAGCACCGCTTGTGACACAAGTCAACAACAACAACACAACACGCGGAATTCAAACCAATGCTGTTTGGCAAGGTGAAAAGCAAACACATTACTTCAATCTTATGTATGTCATTCGTTATGCGTTGTTGCCAACCATAATGGGTGGAATAGGAGATGTAAATGCCAATCAGCGCGACGATTTATTTCAGTCTTCATTCCATTCGGAAGGAAAACGAAAAGATTCCTTTTCAGGATTTCATATTCAATCGAAACAAGGGCTTTCCTTCTCACTTTCGAATCAGGAGTATAACAGCAACGTTGTGAGCAGTCAGATACAAACGAATCAGGTCAACGCCTTTTTCAATGGATCTGTGCAATGGAGAAGAGCATTGTTTCAATTGAATCCCACCGTGAGCGTAACGTCGCTTCAATACAAAGATTGGAATAGTGAAGTGGAGTGGAAGGGTGGCTCATTGTGGGCATCCTACATTCAACAATTGGCCAAAGGAAAGTGCAGAATGGTCTCTTGGGTGAAGCCAGAATGGCGCTCCGATCGCAAGCCTATTGTTAGCGGTGAAGTTGGGATTGAACTTCCATTTAAAATGAAAAATATGAGTTCTCAATTCTCAGTTTCGGGAAGTGTGAAATCACGTATGCCTTCCGCGAATGATTTGTATTGGGCGGTAGGTGGAAATGTAGAACTGCTCTCCGAGCGAGCAGAGTGGGTGCAAGTGAAATGGGACAATGAGTGGTCTCTGAAGAACGAGAGAGCCTTGCATTTTCAATTGAACGCAAAGACAGGTGATGTGTCAAATTGGATTCAGTGGCTGCCAATGCCAGAAGATATTTGGGTGGCGAGCAATTTCAAGTCCGTTTCGATGAAGCAAGTGGAAGAGGTGGTAACGTGGAAGTCGAAGTTGTTTCAAGGCGAATTGAATGTGTCTAATCGCACGGAATTGACAAGCACAACCGCTGAAAACATTGGAATGCCGGGTGTTTTCAATATGGTATATACACCGCGTGTTAGATTCAGCAATTCCATTCAATATGTACAAGACGGATGGTCAGTCCTCCTCTCAAACTCATTCGTTTCAAAAAGATATACAGACGAAGGAAATCTCGATTATTACGCACTTCCGAGTTTCAATATTCTAAACGCAAGTTTGAATAAGGATTGGGTTTTCAATAAGAATAAATTGTCTCTTCAATGCGAAGTTCAAAACATTACGAATACCCAATATCAATGGATTCGAGGATACGCGGTTCCAGGAAGAGTTTATTCAATAGGACTTAAGTTTTTCATTCACTAAATAACACAATTATGAAATTGAAATTTTTATCGGTACTAATGTTCTCCATGATTCTGGTTTCTTGCGACAAATGCAAGTCGGATAATGAGCCTGTTTCTGATTACTCACAAGGCGCTTTCATTGTGAATGAAGGCTCTTTCGGCAATCTGAATGGAAGTATTACATGGACGCTCAATAACGTCTTAGTCTCCAACCCGTTCGCCGAAGTGAATGGCACAGCGCTGGGCGATGTTATTTCAGACTTCGATGTGGTGAACGGTAAGTTTTACGCCGTTTCGAATTCAACAGCAAAGGTGATTGTAATGAATGCCACTACGTTTGCGATAGAGGCAGAGATAACAGGGTTTGCTTACCCACGCTCCTTCCAATATGTTGGAAATGGTTTAGCTGCTGTGACGGATGGTAGTTTAGATGGAAGTGTAAAATGGATTGATCTTGCAACAAACACCATTTCATCTTCTACACCTGTTGGATTAGGTCCCGAAGGAATGTGCGTTCTAGGAAATCGATTGTACGTGTGTAATAGCGGTGGGTGGGACATTGACAACCGTATTGCTGTTCTTGACATTCCTTCGCAGTCTGTTCTTACCTACGTTAATGTTGCAGATAGACCTGTTGAAATTCAAGTAGACGCGAACGGTTATTTGTGGGCTTTGTGCAGCGGAGAAACGCAATACGATGCGACTTGGACGCAGATCATTGGACACACGCCTGCAGCCCTAGCAAGAATTTATTCAGTAGATAATTCAGTAACAACATTCGATGTGGGTGTATTGGGAGATCACCCTTTGCACATGGCAAAGGATGAGGCGAATAACAAGATTTATATTGCGAATAGCACAGTGCTATCGTTCGATATGTCTACCTATTTGTTCTCTGATTTTTTAACTTCTGCTTCTAACGGAGTGTCCGTTAATCCAGCAACACATGAGGTGTGGGTTTGCAGCGAAACGAATTACGCCTCGCCTTCAACGGTTAAGGTATACAGTTCAATAGGGACTTATGTGAAAGAAGTTCAAGCAGGAATCGCTGCCTGGAAAGTAGAGTTTAATTAGCTCTAAAATTTTGAGCATCAAAAGTCTCCTTCAATCATAGATGTTTTCTTAAAGTTAAACATTTATTGTTTGCTTTTTTATTTTACATAAATAGAATATACGGGGGCATCTAGGTTTTTATTTGTTGAGATGTTAATAAAACTGGGACAGTTCCTAGTTTTTTATTGCAAGTTCGGCCATGAATACTTCTTGGCAAAAGGCATTAAGAAAATCGTCTTATTTGTTGCAGTGCAAACGAATGTCTTCAAACAAACTTCAATACAAACCCGCAAGTAATTCCAACAGCCATTGCAATCTTCAAGATGAGACTGGCCTTGTGAAATCCTTCTTTTGAATTGGCCATGAACACGGCGAATAGCGCAATGGTTAATGGCAAACACATGCCTACTCCAATGAGATAAAGTGTGCCCAATGAATGGTGCTGAGTTGCCGCAATGAATAACGTTACTCCAGCCGTGATTAACGCTGAGAACAAAAACAACAGTGCATAAATTCGTGCAGTTTGAGTGCCCATAACAACGGGCAAGGTTTTGTAATTTTCTGCAGCGTCGCCATCCACATCTTCAATATCCTTCACAATTTCTCTGCTGAAATTCACCGAGAATGCGAAAACTGAAAAGATAAAAGTCCAAAAGCCTATGTGCATGTTCGAAAGATGAGGCCAGACGCTCCACAAAGGAATCATTCCAATGCAAACCGAGACCAATAGGTTTCCAGATAACACGCGCTTTTTGAAAAACGGGGTGTATAATCCCAAAGCAATGGAAATAACAATGGCCACTACAAATGGTAAGTAAGAATGCATGCTCTTTCCCACAAAAAACGAAAAAAGTATGCCTAGGGTTGTTGTAACAATGTGCGCAAGAATCACTACTCTGCGTTTCACTTGTGTTTCCACATAGACTGCATTGGGTTTGTTAATTCGATCGACGCGAACGTCGAAATAATCGTTAATGAAATTGCCACCTGCGGTGAGTAAAACAATGGTAATCATCATTCCTAAGAACTGCATCCATTGCGTGAAGTCGGCAGGTGCTGTGGTGTGCGCAAAACCAAAGCGAAACGCAAACATGGCGAAGACAATCATTAGGAGATTGTTCGGTCTTGACATTTTGAAAAGAGCCTGAATCATAGTGGGTTTATTATGGGTTGAAGGTAGTGAAAACTTTTACTTCAGAATGAAGTTCAATTGAGCCGGTTTGAACAGGATAATACAAATCGCCAAGGATAACCTTATTCTTAACAGTACGCATTTTCGCTAACTCACGCATAACATCGGTGCGATAAACACCGGTGTCTGGATTGACATTAATCATTCTACATCGCCCACAGGATTTGGCTTTGCGAAGCAATACATTTCCAATTGCAATAGCTTGCCATTCGTCTTCCTCGAATGAACGTTCGGTTTGAAAAAGTAAATTTGGACGAAAATATCTGGCGTCAATGGGTTCTTTCAATTGCGCATTCAGCGCGTCGAGAGAAGCGCTGCCCAAAACTAAAATTGGAAAACTGTCTGCAAAAGAACTTGGCGTCGACTCTCCAGTAAGTGGAGCCATTTCCATTCTCTCTGGTTGAAGAGGCATGCGAATGAGACGCACTTCTTCCTTCAAAAAATCAGAAAAAAAAGTGTTTGTGCTTTTACTTTCTTCAAATCCGAAAACAGCCGAATCCCAAACCTGAGATTCAATTTTTTCTTGCTGGAAATCATTCGTTCCAAGCGCAATATTTTCAGATTGATTGTTGAAGGAAAACGCAAGTACATTTCCCGAAATTCGTGTTTCAATAAGTGAAAGTTCGGGGCGTTCGCGTCGCGTGACGAACTTGTTGTTTGAATCGACCAACATCCAATTGCGGTCGTATTTCAATCCGTGTTGAAACACCTCTGAAGAGGTTAGTTCAATGCCGTTCAGCGATTTTACTGGATAAATTGAAATTGACTTCAACATAAAAACGAAGGTAGCGCATGTCTGATGTATTTTTGCAACACATGAATTTGCAGAACAATTTATTGCTTCGTGCCGCAAAGGGCGAGCAAGTGGAACGCACTCCTGTGTGGGTAATGCGTCAGGCCGGAAGAGTCCTACCCGAATACCGCGCAACACGCGCAAGAGCGGGTTCATTCATAACGTTGGTTCGCACGCCAGAATTGGCCTGTGAGGTAACGCTTCAGCCGGTAGATATTTTAGGGGTAGACGCAGCCATTATATTTTCAGACATCTTGGTTATCCCAGAAGCCATGGGGTTGCCTTATGAGATGGATGAGGGAAAAGGACCGCGCTTTCCGAATACGATAAAAACGAAGGAAGATTTAGCTCGACTTTCAACCACTGAGATTGAGGGCAAACTGAATTATGTGGCAGAAGCGTTGAAACTAACCAAGCAAGAATTAAATGGAAGAGTGCCGTTGATCGGGTTTGCCGGTGCGCCATTTACGTTGTTTTGTTACATGATTGAAGGGCAGGGGAGCAAAGAGTTCGCAAAGGCGAGAAGAATGATGCGTGAAAATCCTGAACTTGCTCATGCATTGCTTTCAGCCATTTCAGATGCTACCATTGCATACTTGAAAATGCAAATTGCATCGGGAGCCGATTTAATTCAGTTGTTCGATTCTTGGGCGGGTGTATTGGGGCCGGATTCATATCGCGAGTTTTCCCTTCCATATATCAATAGAATTTTAGCGGCTATACCTGAGGTGCCAAGAACCGTTTTCGCGAAGGGAGCGTGGTATGCGATAGAAGATTTCGCGAGCTCTCCTTGCGAGACAATCGGACTCGATTGGACCGTTCAACCAGAATTGGCACGGAAATGGGCAGGGTCGAAAACAGTGCAAGGAAACTTAGACCCTTCGGTACTCTACGGAGACTTCGCTAGCATTAAAAAAGCAACAAGAGAAATGCTTCAAAAGTTTGGAACTCAAAAACATATTGCTAACTTAGGCCACGGAGTTTATCCCGATATTTCTCCTGATAACCTAAAATGCTTTATTGATACAATAAAAGAATACCCTAACGAAAAGTAAAATGATTATGAAACGTTTATTATTAGCTGTATTGGCACTTGCAGTTGTCGGAGCAACGGCCCAAAAGAAAACTGATAAGGCTGCAGCAGCTGAGCCAAAAGGAATTGTCCCAAATGGCAACTTCGATGACTTTGAATTCAAGTTGTTGAAAACACCGAACCAAGTAGATTTAGCAACACCTTGGGTAACACCAAACGTAATGCTATGCGACTTGTTCTCAAAAGGAGTGAAGAGCCCAAAGATTCAAGTGCCAATAAATGAGCACGGTGTTCAAGAACCTGCTTCAGGTTCGAGCTACGCCGGATTTAGAGCTTATTCAAAAGATCCAAAAAAGCCAAGGACTTACCTTCAGGTAAAATTGAATCAGAAATTGGTGAAAGGGCAACAATATTGCATTCGCTACAGTTTGAGTCTTGCAGATCTTTCTAAGTTCGCGGTCAATAATGTAGGTGTTTATGTTACTGAAAAGAAGTTGCAATACTCGAAAGACAATGCAATTATGGTAGAACCACAAGTAACTATTGCAGACAACGTTCCCGTGAACATCATGGATTCTTGGGAACACATTTGCGGAACGTTCACCGCTGCTGGTGGTGAAGAGTACATTGTTATCGGTGGCTTCGGAGCTGAAGATAAAATGAAGGTGGAAAAAATGAAGAAACCAGCGGGTGTTGCAGGAACTGTAATGAATGATTCATATTACTTCATAGACAACGTTGAAATTGTTGCTATTGAAGCAAAAAGCCAGTGCAATTGTTCAAAGAAGAGCAAGCCACAAGCACAATTCATCTACAGCAGCTCTGTTGCTCGTGAGACGGGTGCGAAACCACAAGACATCATTAATACAACTGTGGTTTATTTTGCAGGCTTAAGCGAAATGGTTCCTGGACAATTCGATTCAAACATTGAAGAAGTTGCAGCTTTAATGAAGTCTAATCCTGCTTTGAACATTGAGTTAATTGGACACTCAGATGTAGACGAAATTGCTGAAGCTAAAGTTGATGAAGAAGTTGCGAACATGGCCGAAAAACGCGCGAATGCGGTTAAAGAAGCTTTAGTAGGTTTCGGAATCAATGGTGTTCGAATTACAGTAACAGCTGTTGACGATACACAACCAGCAAGTACATTCAATTCACCTTCAGGACACGCTCAAAACAGACGCGTAGTGTTCAAAGTGAAATAAGAACTTACAATCTTTTTAAAGGGGAGCTGCAATAATTTGCGCTCCCCTTTTGTTTTCTCGTTAAATTCGGTGCGTTGAAGAAATTAATTAGATACCGTCTACTCCTGATTGTTTTGGGATTCGTTCACGTTTCGTGCTTCGCCCAGAACCTGGTGTTGAATTCAAGTTTTGAGGAACACCAAGGCTGTCCTGTCGATTTCAATCAAAGTCAACTCACACAAATTGTCTCTTGGAAGCAGCCCGGACAGGGTACTCCCGATTACTTCAACAGCTGCAGCAAGGCCGTTGGTGTTCCGAAGAATGTTTTCGGAAATGAAAATGCAGCAACTGGACAAGCCTACGCCGGTTTCGTGAACTACACCTTCAACAAGAAAAATTACCGCGAGTATTTGACTTCGGAATTAAGCAGACCGCTGAAACCTGGAGAGCTGGTGTGTATCGAAATAAGTATCTCTTCAGCCGATCTCTGCAATTTCGTGACCGATGGATGTGGTATTGTTTTAAGCGCCGAAGAACTTCGCCAAAAGGGAATGACTTGCATTGAGATGAAAGCCACCATTGAAAATCCGCGCTTGTATATTCTAGATCAAAAAGATGGGTGGGTGAAGATGGGCGATGTCTACAGAGCCTCAGGCGGAGAAAGATTTATTACAATTGGAAATTTCAAAAGCGATAAGGCTACGAAAATTCTTCACAGCACTGGCAACGACAAGGGTATGGGTGACTACAGCTACTTATATGTAGACGATGTGGTGGTGAAGCCCGTTCGAACAAAAGAAGAATGCTCATGCGAAAATGAAGTGCTTCAATCCATGGTTTTCGATCCGCCGCTTCAATTAAGTCAGTACGATGAAATAAGACTCGACGACATTTTCTTCGATTTCGATAAATTCAGTTTAACAGATAGCGCGAAGAAAGAACTCGATGAAGTTTATGTCTTGTTGAAGAAGAACAAGGCGATGTACTTGGAAGTGCAGGGGCATACCGACAGCAGAGGGAAAGACGATTACAACGTTACGCTTTCTAAAAATAGAGCAGAGGCGGTGGTAAGTTATTTAATGAAGAAAGGCATAGATCGATCTCGTTTGGAAATAAAATACTTCGGCGCTACAAAACCGGCAACCACCAACGATTCAGACGAGGGGCGTGCGAAAAATAGAAGAGTAGAATTTAGAGTCCTGAAGAAACGCTTCGAGCTAATTGAAAACAGTTAATTAACTGTTTTGCGAACGAATGCTTTCCCAAATAATGTCTTTCAACTCGTCGATGTTCTTTTG